>JAAZIN010000123.1 GCA_012800855.1 Bacillota bacterium | reverse complement strand
GGCCATCATGATGCGGTTGGGCAGCTGAAGCTTTCCCAAAGAAATGGGGCTGAACAAGTTGCTTAAAGCGGTCACCTGACAAAACCTCCCCAATGAAACACTTCATGCTGAATCACGGCGTTATCCTTTGCTTGCCTCAATGATATAGGAGGCTACGTATTCTTCCAATTTCGTACCCGGAGCCCATGCCTGCAAAATCTGCCTGCTGTTTTCCAAGGGAGTCAAGCGGATATTTATAAACCCCGCATCCGCCAGCATTTTCTTAATATCCTCAACAAATTCGGCACCGCCGATACAAGCTGCGATCATGGCGAGATCTTGCTTGATATTATCCGGCAATTTTGCCGTAGCCACTATATCGGAAATGGACAATCTTCCTCCCGGCTTAAGCACGCGGTACATCTCTCGAAAAACCTTTTCTTTCTCCGGGGACAGGTTGATGACGCAATTTGAGATGATTACGTCGACCGAAGCATCGGCAACAGGGAGGTGTTCGATTTCCCCCAACCGGAACTCCACGTTTTTGTATCCGCTTTTTTCCGCATTTTTCCTGGCCATCTTTACCATTTCAGGCGTCATATCCACGCCAATGACATATCCTGTTTCTCCCACTTGCTCCCTGGCCAGGAAGCAGTCGAAGCCCCCGCCGCTTCCCAGGTCGAGCACCGTTTCTCCCTCTTTTAAGCCGGCGACAGCAATGGGATTGCCGCATCCTAAGCCCATATTGGCCCCGGGGGGCACTTTTCCCAATTCATCTTTGGAATAACCGAGATCAAGCGACACTTTCTCCAAATTAATCAAGGTGCCGCCGCAGCAGCCAGCGTCGCTGCCGCACCCGCAGCCCTGCGAGTCCTTCAACGCAATATCCGCGTATTTTTTGCGGATGAACTCTTTGACTTTTTCCTTGTCAGACACGACAAAACCACCTTCTATAAAATTTATCATGCATTCCAAACTTTAAGCGACAAAATCACCCTTCTACTTGATTATAATAGCACATTTAATTTAGATATTTCCTTCTCCCGAGGGTGATTTCGCCTCTTGACTTTCGCTGCTGTTTAACTACTTCCAAAATGGCCAAGCAACTGGGGTTGTGTGAAGGGGCTACCTTTTTGAGATAGCCCCTTCCATATGCCAATTTTGTTTAGCCTAACTAAAAAACACAGACAAGTTTTGAGCCTTGCCTAAGACACTGCGGGTTCCAGGTGGATTTCCACGCCGCGGGCGATTAGCTCCTGCAGGAAGTCGTCCGGGTCCTCGACGATGCGCTCCGGGGCGTAGACCCCTCCGGGGAGGTGATCCCAGCGGCCCCGTCCCAGGCGCAGCGCCGCCGTGAGACAGGGTATGGAAGTGATCTCCGCTATATGGCCGACGTAGGTATAGACGCGGTGCTGCTCTCGCCCCTCTTCGTCGAAGCCGTAAACGTCAACCCGCCCCACGGACTTGTCGATGCCGGCGGCGGCAAAGCGGTCCTCGATGCGGTGGAAAAAGCGAGCCAGGGCCGAGCGCCGCTTGTGGGTAGCCGTGAGGCGCAGCGCCGAGAGCAGCTTGACCAGGGTCACGATGTAGGGAGGCTTGACCCCGCCGTGCAGGGTGACCTCGGTAAGCCCCGGCAAATTGCGGGGCAGGGAGACCGACTCGGCATGACCGGTACAATAAACCGGGTTCCTGCCGATGGGCGGCGGAAATTCGACCACCTTTTTGCCGCGGCCGGTTTTAACGCGTACTTCGTGGCCATCCAGCCACTGCAGGGTAGTGCCGGTGAAGATATGGAAGAGGTGGGCCAGGTTGGAAGGGCCGACAGCCTCGTCCGAGCCTGCACACCAGTGCACGTTGATGCGCTGCGGCCTGGCCATGGAAAGGTAGCCTTTCTTGGCCAGGATCTGGGTGATGCCCGGCGAGTTGCCAAAGCCGGTCAAAATCTTCACCCCTTTTTCCCGCGCCGTATCGTCGAGGGTGATCACGTCGAGGTAAGCATCAAAGTCATCGCAGATGGAAACATAATGACGGCCGGCTTCAATCGCCGCCTGGGCCATGGGGCGCTCAAAGCGGTAAAAGGGCCCGATGTAGCTGATTGAAAGATCGTGCTGTTGCATTAACTCAACAACGGCTGCCCTGTCAGTGGCATCCATTCGGGCGGCGGCAAGCCTGGGATTGACTCCCGCCAGCCGGCGGGCCTTCTCTTCATTCAAATCCGCCAGGGTGACCAGTTCTACATCCTCTTCGGATAGCAGGCGAGGAATTATCGGAACAGCCATTTCCGCGCAGCCGCCCAGCAGCAAGATCTTCATCTTCTTACCTCCGAATTATTTTTTTGTATTTCTCGGGGTTGATTATATCTATTTTCTAAAGATGGTGTCAATACAAAAACTTGTATGTTTTATAGCAATAAAACAAGGTGATAAAACCCCTCGGCCCCCTTTGGAAAAGGGGGCCGGCCCTAGCAAGGGAACCTTTTATTTATATAAGGAGGGAGTTTAAATGGTTCCCTTCTAGAGGGGTGTTAGGATGGGACCTTTTTATATAAAAGGTGAGAGGGCTCTCTGGAGGAGCTCCCTCACCGAAGTTTAGCCTTGTTCACCGCCTCCACAAATTCCCTGGCGATGGCCGTTATCTGCTCATATTTTTCATTGAGCATGAGCTCCTTGGGGCACAGATTGCTCCCCGCGCCTACGGCAATTACCCCTGCCTTGAACCATTCGCCGACGTTTTCCTTGCTTACCCCTCCTGTAGGAATAAAGGGGATGTGGGGAAAGGGCCCTCTCAAGTCTTTTATATAAGCCGGGCCGGCCAATCTGCCGGGGAAGATTTTAATGATGTCAGCACCCATCTCATAGGCCTTGAATACTTCCGAGGGGGTAAAACACCCCACCATGGAAAGAAGGCCACTTTCCAGGAAAGCCTCCACCAGGGCAGGTTCAAGGATGGGCGAAACGATAAACTTCGCTCCATTTTCCGCCGCCTCCTTGACCTGTCCGGGCTCGGTTAAGGTGCCCATTCCCAGCAGTATCTCGTCGCCATATTCCCGGTCCAGCGCCTTTACAACGGCACCGGCATTGGGAGTGGAATAGGTTATCTCAATGCCCTTTACGCCTCCTTTGACCAGGGCTTCAACTGCTTTCAGCGTCTTCTGCTCCGACGGGCCCCTGATTACCGCCAGCAGGCCCAGGGATTTTATGCGCTCAAAAACCATACTTTTGTCCATTTTTTTCACCCTTGCTTCTGTGAAATAATGCTACGCCTATCTCTGCACCCTTCCCGAACGGTTGCCCTTCATCAATTGCTCCACCTCGGAAATGCTCACCAGGTTGAAATCGCCGTTAATGGAATGCTTCAGGCAGCTGGCGGCAATGGCAAATTCCAGCGCCTCCTCCAGGGCGGGATAGCGATTCAGGCCAAAAATTAAGCCGGCCGCAAAGCTGTCCCCTCCGCCAACCCTGTCCACAATGTCGCTAATTGCATACTCGGTGGAATGGAGGAATTTATCCCTGTTGCAAGCACAAGCGGACCAGTGGTTCTGGTTAGCGTTTATGCTCCGGCGAAGTGTTATCGCTACCAGCTCCACGTTGGCATAGGTTTCTAGCAGGCGCCCGGCCAGTTCGCGGTATTTGTCCAGGTCGAGCTCGCCCGTTTCCACGGACACGTCAATTTCCATGCCCAGGGATTTTTGAATGTCCTCTTCGTTGGCGATGCACACGTCCACGTATTGAACTATCTCACGCATAACTTCGGGCGCAGACTTGCCATAGCGCCACAGCTTGGAGCGATAGTTTAAATCGCAGGACACTTTCAAGCCCAATTCCCGGGCTGTTTTTACCGACCTGATGGCATTTTCGGCGGCATTTTGGCTGATGGCGGGCGTAATGCCGCTAATGTGAAACCAGTGGGCACCGGCAAAAATTTTTTCCCAGTCAAACTGGTCCGGCTTGGCCAGGGCTACCGCCGAGTTGTCCCGGTCGTAGATTACTTTCGAGGGCCTTTGGTTTGCCCCGCTCTCCAGGAAGTAGATGCCCATCCTGCCGGGCCCAAACTGGATCAGCGATGTATCAACGCCAAACTTGCGCAGTTCGCGCAGGCAGGCCCGGCCTATGTCATTGTCCGGCAGGCAGGTCACAAATGCCGCATCCAGGCCGTAGTTGGCCAGGGAGACAGCCACGTTGGCCTCCCCGCCCCCAAAAGTGGCCTCCAGGAAGGGGGACTGGAAGAGGCGGTCGAACCCCGGCGACTTCAAGCGAAGCATGATCTCGCCAAAAGTGATTACTCTGGTCATTGCTTAGTCTCTCCTTGCTCTCATTTTTGTCTTGTATTCCTTCAGCAATGCTGCGTCAGGCAGTTTCTTGTAAAAGTCGTCCAGCGGGTAGCAGCCCGACACCAGTCTTTCTCCACTTGCGGCATCCTCCTTTTGGGCTGCGGCTGGCAGCGCAGCATTTCCATATTGTAAAAAGTATTTTTATATGGCAAGATTGTATTGTTATCATATCACAAACAGCGGTTCATGTTAACCCTCCTGCCGAAATATCACCCCGGCAGGTCTGTAAAACCGCCGCGGTTCCGGCTCCCGGGACGGTGGCTGGAACTTGTGCTATGATAATATATCAGGAGAAGGAAGGGCACGTGTAATGAGAAAGCCAAAGACCGCTTCGCGCCAAAATAATTCCGCCATCAGGGGAACCCAGCTGCTGCAAAGGGCCTTTCAGATAGTGGAACTGGTTGCCGGCCACCCCAGGGGGCTGACGCTGTCTGAAATCAGCCAAAAAACCGGCCTGCCTGTAAGTACCGCCCACCGCATCCTCAGTTTCTTGAGCGTTCATGACTACATGCGCAACGATAAGGGAACGGGCCTATATTTCATTGGTCCCAAGTTTGCCCTGTTCTCCTCCCTCTTTATGCAAAGCTTTGATTTTATAAAGGAGATCCGGCCGGGACTGGAAATGATAAACAAGGAGTTCGACGAGACCGTCCATCTGGGGATGCTCAACAGCAAGCGTACCGGGGTGGTCTATATTGACAAGATCGAGTCGTCGCGCGTGGTGAGGATGTTTTCCCTGGTAGGCCAGACTGTGCCCCTTCACTGCACCGCCCTGGGGAAGTCCCTTACTGCCGCCCTGCCGGATCAAGAGATAGAGGCTATTCTTCAACACTACAGCTTTGAAAAATATACCGACAACACCATAACCAGCCGGCAAAGATTCCTGGAGGAGATAGGCAGGGTTCGGCGGCAGGGATATGCCGTAGACAACAAGGAGCATGAGAAAAACATCATCTGCTATGGGAAATCCCTGCTCAACCCCGTGGATAAAAATTTTGCCGCCATTAGCATATCCATACCTGACTACCGCTTCGATGAAAAAAAGGTGGCGAGAATTGTCAATGCTCTTGAGAATGTGGTCAGCTGGTTTGAGTCGAAGCTGGCCCTTCGCCGCTCCTAGGGTGGACTGTGGCCGGCTCATGCAACCATGGACCAGGCGGGTGATGGACTCATGTTTCCGCTTAAGTACGAAGGAGATATTTACCGCCCTCCCAGCGAGGCGAAAAGCCTCATCCTGCAGGCGACGGTGGGGTGCTCGCACAACCGCTGCACCTTCTGCGCCATGTACAAAGCCAAGAAATACCGCGAGCGCGAGTTGGAGGAGTTGAAGGAGGAAATTGATGCCGCCGGCCGGCTCTGGCCCCAGACCAGGCGCGTCTTCCTAGCCGATGGCAACGCCCTGGCCATGGCCACCGAAAAGCTTCGCGCCATCCTGCAGCATTTGATGGCCACTTTCCCCAGCCTGGAGCGGGTGGCGCTTTACGCCAATCCCCGGGATCTGCTGGAAAAAGAGGTGGCCGAACTGGCGGAGCTTCGCCGCCTAAAGCTGGGAATGATCTACCTGGGTGTTGAAAGCGGCAGCCGCTCCGTGCTGCAGGCCGTGAAGAAGGGAGCTACACCCGAGGAGATTGCCCGCGGCGCGGCACGGGTCAAGAAGGCGGGAATTCCCCTGTCGGTAACCGTGATCAACGGCCTGGCCGGCCTCGAAGGAACGGAAGAGCATGCCCGCGAGAGCGCCAGGCTGTTAAACGAAATTGACCCTGAATACCTGGGGCTGCTTAGCCTGATGATTATTCCGGGAACAAGCCTCTACCGGGAGGTCATGGCGGGCCGCTTTACCCCCCTTGGGCCCTGGGACATGATCAAGGAAATCAGGCTGATGGTGGAGCAATTGTCGCTGAGCAACTGCGTCTTCAGGGCCAACCACGCTTCCAATTACCTGCCGCTGAAAGCAATCCTCTCCCGGGACCGGGCCCCCTTGCTGGCTCTCCTTGACGAGTTGCTGAAAAGCAAGACGGAGGGCATATTGCGCAGCGAGCATCACCGGAGGCTCTAGCCCCTTGTCCCAATTCTAATATGCATGCTCCGCCAGGATTGTAGCGGCGGCTCATGAGCCGGCCAAACCCCGTAACCGGCAGTGAAACAGGTAAAGCAAAGACCAACAAATCAGGGGCGGGCGTGGAAGCCCGCCCCTACCTCAAGCGAGGGCGTTTGGCTACTGGCTACTCTACCGGTATGAGTTCTTTGCCAAGATATTGTTTGCGGCAAAGGCTCCGCTGCAGCTTGCCCGAGCTGGTTTTTGGCAGCGTCCCCGGC
>JAAZIN010000122.1 GCA_012800855.1 Bacillota bacterium | reverse complement strand
TCCAGGTTCCCCTCCAGCACTTTCCCCTTTCCCCAGCACTCGGGGGGCAGGACATAGGCGCCGTATTCGGGATCTTCGGGACCTGGAAGGGCGGGCGGCGTTTGGTCCAGATTGTTCCCCTGGGGTTCGGGCTCCGCGGAGTCGCCGGCCGTGGTGCAGCCGGCCAGGATAAGCGCTAAAACGGCTGCCGTCAGCAGCAACAAGGCTCTTCTTGATTTTATCATTTCCAGCCCCCTTCCTCGCCAGTGGATTGAAACATAAGAGAATCAGTTTATGACATTATACCGGAAATTGCCGCCAGGCGGTAGTTGTTTTGCGGCTTAAAGGGCAGCTTAGAGGGAGGTCAGGTGGGAGAAGTCTATTTCCATGGCCTGGCCCTGTCAAGCCATTTGTTTCCCTGCCAGTAGTTCCTGTCGGCCAGGTTCCAGTTGTTCGATTGCTGCATTTTGCGCATGATGTTGAAGAAAAATATTGTTTTTAAGACCGGCTTGGCATAGCCAATTTTGCTTTTCACATTGCGGGATACCTTTTCTGCTCTCTGCCTGATTTTTTTCTTGATTTTCTCGGGAACATCTTCCCAGCACGAGGCATTGACACTGAAATGGACCCGGTAGATTTCGGGTATGCCCCACCAAAACATCTGGTTGGCCATGGATTTGGCCACCTTGCCGGCGCCGGCCCCGGCAGCCGTAGATACCACTAGGCCTATTTTGGTAAACATTTCTTTCCTCGGCCGGTGCGACATCCACATGTAGCCCAGGTGATCAACCAGCGTTTTCAGCTGCCCGGTCATCTCAAGGCAGTATGTGGGCGAATCGATGGCGATGACTTCCGAGCGAAGCATTGATGCTACTATTTTCTGCACCTTTTCAGCCTGCGGGCAGTATTTTTCGCCTTTTTGGATGCACTGGAAGCAGCCGGCACAAAAGGCTGGCGCATCCTGCGGCATGTAATACTCGTGGACTTGCACATCGCTTCCGGCCAGCCGTTCTTTAATCATGGAAGTGATATAATATGTGCTTCCGTGATGGCCCTGCCCATGTATAATTGTCATTTCCATTAAACCCATCTCCTTGTATTATTTTCCATCAAATAGTTTAAAAAAATATATCAATAAAAACTATTGCAACATGATCATAAAGTTTAATGGGGATTTCCGTCAAGGGGTAAAACCAGCATCTAACTCCTTTTTTACTTTTCTCCCCTGCGATGAATGCGAAGAGCCGGATGAAACTGGACGGCAGCCAGGCCGGCCCCATTGTTGGCGACGCCGCGTGACCGGCCATCCAAGAGAAAGCCCTGCCGATTCCTTCCACCTCTTGAAATGGGCAAGTACGCGTTTATTTAGGTAAAGCCGGAATCGGCATATGCGCGATGCCATGGCTGTTTATGCCAATACGAATAAGTGATCAAACAACTCTCTTGGGGACGGTGCCCTGAGGCCGCCGCTTCCTTGACTCATTGCTTGAACAGGAGAAGTATACTATAATTAATACAGATTATACGGAGTATCGAAAAATATGCCTTAGAAAAATGCAGCATTTGTGGACATACTAAAAATAAAAACTGGAGGTGAAGGATATGCCTGAGTTTGGACACGCTTTTTCCGGGCTGGCCAAGGACCGCAAACTAACTCACCAGGAATTGATCAGGGCGATCCGTTTCATGATCGCCGCGGAGTATGAGGCAGTTCAGCTTTACATGCAGCTGGCGGAATCAACCGACAACGAGCTGGCCATTGAGGTCTTGAAGGACATTGCCGATGAAGAAAGGGTCCATGCCGGCGAATTCCTGAGATTGCTGAAGGAACTTGATCCCGAAGAAGAGAAGTTTTACGCCGAAGGCTACGAGGAAGTAGAGGAAATCATGGAGAAATTGAAGAAGTAGCTTGGTGGATTGCAACCCCTTCAATAATGCACATTTTCCGGGAAGGGAGAATGTGCATTTTATCTTTGCGCCAGGTGAGCGGTGCCATGCTGGAAATTGCCCGGAAATTCCGCTTTTTGGGGACGCCCGTGCGCTGCGAGGCACACGGCAGCGGTTTGATAAATAAAACCTACCATGTTGTTTGCGACAGCGGCGCAGAATACATTTTGCAAAAAGTGAACACCGACGTCTTTAAGGACCCGGTGTCATTGATGAGAAACATTGACCTGGTTACCAGGCATCTCCGGCAGCGCGTCAAGTCTGAGAGGGAGGTCCTCTCCCCGGTGCCGGCCTCTGACGGGAAGATTTACGTGGATGACGAAGCGCACGGCTTCTGGAGGGCATACCATTTTATCACCGGCAGCTTCAGCCTTGACAGCGCCGCCTCCGCCGGCGATTTTTACCAGGGTGCGCTGGCCTTTGGCCGCTTTATCGACCTGCTCGCCGATTTTCCTGCAGACACCCTGGCGGAAACCATCCCCGGATTTCATGATACCGTTTCCCGCTATCGTGCCTTTAAAGAAGCGGTAGCGCTTGATGTGTGCGGGCGGGTGAAAAAAGCCCAAAGAGAGATCTATTTTGCCCTTTCTCAGGAGCCCTTTGCTTCTGTGTTCATGGATCTGCTGGCAAAGGGGGAGCTGCCGCTGCGGGTGACGCACAACGACACCAAGCTGAACAATGTCCTTTTCGACAGGGAAACCCGCACCGCCCTCTGCATCGTGGATCTCGACACCGTTATGCCGGGCCTGGTCATGAACGACTTTGGCGATGCCATCCGCTTTGGCGCGAGCACCGCCGCCGAAGACGAAGCGGACCTTTCCAGGGTTCATCTGGATCTGGAGCTTTTTGCCGCTTTTGCCCGGGGCTTCATCAAGGCCTGCGGGAAAAGCATAACCAGGGAGGAGATTGAGCTCCTGCCCGCGGGGGCCAAGCTCATGGCCCTCGAGTGCGGGGTGCGCTTCTTGACGGACTACCTCTCCGGCGACACCTATTTTCGTATCAACTATCCCGATCATAACCTGGTCCGCTGCCGCACCCAGTTCAAGCTTGTTGCGGACATGGAGAAGAAAATGCCGCAGATGAACCGGATTGTGGCGGAGGTGGCAAGAGAAGGAGTGTGAGGAGAGGAGCGGAAAATGATAATGGCTGTCTTATCAACAGTACGCCTCATCGCTAAAGCAAAGCAAAGGGAATTGCTCAGGCCCTTCTTGAAAATCCCAAAGTCATCATTCTTGACGAGCCGGCCATCGGTCTAGACCCGATTCAAATTAAACCAGATAGCTCTGAGAGGCGGAGCCTACTCTTTACAACCGCACTGGTACTGGCAATTTTAATCGTGGGATCGCAGCCGGTGTATTAGTTATGATGATATCCACCGGTGATGTACCGGAACGCCCCATAGGCGGCCGATTCTGCCACCTCTTGCAATGGGCAAGGAGGTGGTTTTAAAATGTACGCGTTTATTTGGCAAGGATAAACTGCGTGACATAATGGCAGCAGTTGAAATAACCGTCCCTAGACTCGCAGCCGGAGGTGTGTGCAGTTGCCGCGCAAGGAAAAATCAAAGCCTCCCCTAGTCCGGGGTGAGCGGGTCACCCTCGAGATCGACGGCCTCAACCATGCCGGCGAGGGGGTGGGCGACGTGGAGGGCTTCACCGTTTTCGTTCCGGGCACAGCGCCCGGGGACCTGGTTGCGGCCGAGGTGATCTCGGTCAAGCCGAGTTACGCCCGGGCTTTGCTAATTAGCCTTGAACGGCCGTCACCGCGGCGGGTGGAGCCCTTCTGCGGCTATTTCGGGCGGTGCGGCGGCTGCCATCTGCAGCACATCGACTACGCCGAGCAGCTGCGGCTGAAACGGCAGATCGTGGCCGAGACGCTCAGGCGCATCGGCGGCCTGGAAGTGCCGGTGGCGCCGGTGCTGGGCATGCCTGACCCGCGCCACTACCGCAACAAGTACCAGGCGCCGGTGGCGGCGGAAAACGGGCAGGTCAGGGTCGGCCTCTACGAGCTGCGCAGCCACCGGGTGGTGGAGCTATCACAGTGCCCAATCCAGCACCCCGCCGGGGACCGGGCCGTCGCCGCGGCGCGGCAGGCGCTGCAGGAGCTGCGCATTCCCCCCTACGATGAGCAGTCCCGCCGGGGCGTCGTCCGGCACATCATCGCCCGGACCTCCTTTGCCACCGGCGAGGTGCTGCTGGCGCTGGTGACCAGCGGACGCAAGCTGCCGCGGGCGGCGCGGCTGGTGGAGCTGCTCCGCCGCCGGGTGCAAAACCTGGCCGGGATCGTGCAGAACATAAATCCCCGGCCGGGAAACGTCATCCTCGGTCAGGAGGAGATCACCCTGTGGGGGCGCCCCTACATCGTAGAGCGGCTGGGCGAGCTAAGCTTCCGCGTCTCCACGCGCTCCTTCTTCCAGGTGAACCCGGTCCAGGCGGAGGTGCTCTACGGCCTGGTGCAGCGCCTGGCCGGGCTAACGGGGCGGGAGACGGCATTCGATCTTTACTGCGGCATCGGCACGATAGCCCTGCACCTGGCCGGCGGCGCCGCGCAGGTGATCGGGGTGGAGAGCGAAAACGCCGCCGTGGAAGACGCCCGGGCCAACGCGGCGCTGAACGGCATCGCCAACGCCACATTCCTGGTGGGCCGGGCAGAAGAGAAGGTACCGGAGCTGCTCCGGGCGGGCCGCCGCGCCGGCGTGGTTGTGCTTAACCCGCCGCGCAAGGGCTGCGCCCCGGAGCTGCTGGAGGTGGTGGCCGAAGCAGCGCCGGATCGCATCATCTACATCTCCTGCAACCCGGCCACGCTGGCGCGGGACTTGAAAATTCTGGCCGAAGCGGGCTACCCGGCCAGGGAGGTTCACCCGGTGGACATGTTCCCGCACACGAGCCACGTTGAGACGGTAGTGTTGATGTCAAGGGTGATAGATTGAGTGTGCGAAAAACCCTTATATATCAAGGCATTTCGCACATATGGGCATGAAACCCATTAAGAGAAAATATTAAATTATCGCTTCGCGGAAACAAGTCCATAAAGGCAGTATTTGATAGTCAAGTGGTCAGGTTAGATGT
>JAAZIN010000121.1 GCA_012800855.1 Bacillota bacterium | reverse complement strand
GCAAGAGGACTCGAACCCCCAACCCGCTGATTACGATTCAGCTGCTCTACCAATTGAGCTATGCCGGCACCGGGCAGCTAATATTATACCTAAAAACTCCCCATCGCTCAAGTAGTTGGTAGCGCCTTTGCAGAAAAATCAGCTCAGCCCCGCTCCAGGTACTCGCGGGCCAGGTCGCAATAGCGGCGGTAGTTGCCTCTGGCCACAGGAAGTTCGTCATCGGCAAGCTCCCGGACAACCCTCCCCGGAATGCCCACGACCAGGGAGCGAGGAGGGATCACCACCCCCGAAGGAACGAGAGCGCCCGCCCCAACAAGGCTGCCCCGGCCGATAACGGCGCCGCTTAGCACAATGGCCCCTATGCCCACGAGGACCTCATCTTCAACGATGCAGCCGTGAAGCACGGCATTGTGCCCCACCGTGACCCGGTTCCCGATCTCTGCCGGGCTGCCCCGGTCCACGTGGATGGTGGCATTGTCCTGGATATTGGTCTCCTCGCCAATGGTTATGGAATCCACATCGCCGCGCACAACGGCGTTGTGCCAGATGCTTGATCCCCGGCCAATACTGACCCGGCCGATGACACGGGCCCCCGGGGCGATAAAAACACCCTCGGCCACCGCCGGTTTAAAGCCGCGAAATATTTCTAGGGCCATAAGCAGGCCCACCTCCTGCATCGGTGATGCTTCCCGCCGGCTGCCCCGCTTCACAGCAGCAGCTTCGCAGAACTTGCCTCCAGGGGCCCAATCCGGACCTGTCCCCAGAGGGCCATCTTCTCCCCGCATATGACCGCCGCGCCGGTGACGCCCTCAAGGCTGCGGGCCAGGTCAAGGGCCTTCTCCAGATCGGCGGGGCCCTGCACGGCGTTGCCCACGGCCGTGGCCGCCGCATCGGCCAGGGCAGCGGAGGGGGAGAGGACCACCGCCGCATCGGCCCGCCCCATGCTGTAGGAGTGCCCCACGGTGCCAGAGGAGGTGGAAATGCCCAGCGGCCCCTCTCCCGGTTCGACAAGGAGGGCAATCTTTCCGCTCAGGGGAGATTTTCCGGCAAGAATCGCTACCTTTACCGCTTCGACAGCTTTCAAAAAGATGTCGCCGCCGTTTTCGACAATAACCTCGTCGCAGTGCTGCAGCAGCCATCGCCCGACAATTTCCGCCAGGGCTCCCGCCACCGCCGCCATGGGGCCCACGCCGCAGGTATTCCCGGCACGGGCCATTTCCACGGCGATGGGCGGAGCCGGTCCATGCACCAGGTAGGGCTCCATGGTGAGGGCGAACTGGGGGTGGGCGGCAATATAAAGCTCAAGCTGCCGCCGCGCCTGCCAGAGCAACTGCTCCACCTGCCCGGGCAGCGCCTCGGAAAAGCTTTTCCGGGGGACGGCGATCCAGAGGTCGCTTTCCTTGACCTTGACCGAAAAGGTCTTGAAGCGCCTGCCGCCGGCGGCATGGCGGTAGAGGCGCCGCGCGTTCATGAAGCCTGCTCCAGCAGGGTCTCCATGGCCCGGGCGGGGCAGGCTTTCAGGCAAAGCTCGCAGACGATGCACTTGCTCTCGTCGAAGCTGACCGTCATCGCCGGGCGGTTAAGACCCAGGGCTCCGGTGGGGCAGATTACGCTGCAGGCGCCGCAATGGGTGCAGCGCTCCTCGTTCCAGGTAATCTGCTGCTTCAAGTTCAGTATGCCTACCCCCTGCTGCTTCAGCCATTCCACGGCGCGGCGGTAGTTGGATTCGGAGCCGCTCATCTCGAGCATGAGCCGCCCCTCTTTGTCGGGGTTGATGTCGGCACGGAGAATGTTGACCATGAGATCAAAATCCTTGACCAGGTGGTAAATCAAGGGCTGCTCCACCACGGAGGGCGGAAAGCGAAAGACGAGCTTCTGCTTGATGGCCATTTAAAACCCTCCTTCATCGGGGTCCCGCTGGAGCAGGGGCTGCATCTTGATGCCCGACTCCACCGACGGCAGCGGCGCCGCCGGCCGGGTCAGGGTGAACTTGCCTTCCCGGATCCATTCTTTCAGCGTGAGGGCAATCTCCCTAGCCCCGGCGTAGCTGGATAAAGACGCCGTGGGGACCTTGCGGCCTTTGACCGTAATGGTGCCGCTTTTCAGCTCAGCGTAGCTCACGAAGCCCAGGTTCCCGGCCTCGCGGTTGGGGTAGGCGCGGGAATAATCCACGATGGGAGCATAGATGTCTTCATCCCTGACGGCGCAGTAGGACATGATCTCCTCGTTGAGAATGGGAATGGGTACGCCCAGGCCCACCTGCAGGGTGACGCCGTAGCCCAGCATGCTCAGCCCGCGCAGCCAGCGCGAGTGCATCTGCTTCAGGTCGCCGGCCACGGCCAGCGTCCCCGCCGGCACTTTGGGGACCCCGTTTTCGCCCCGCTCCACCGAGGGGTTGTGCTGTGTGCCGTGCCAGGTGACATAACCCACGCCTCCGCCGAGGAAGATGCGCGTGCCCAGGCCAATGGTCTTCAGCAGGGGATCGTTAAGCAGGGGACTGAGCTGCCCCGCCGAGCTGTAGTTGGCATTGCCCAGGTTAGGCTTCAAAATTCCCATGTAGGTGTAGAGCGTCTTGGAGCCCAGGTTTACGGCCACGTTGTAATTCTGGTAGGCGTTGCGCGGGTTGTATAGAATGGCCTCGTTAATTTCAGAGAGGCGGAAAGCAGTTTCAATCTTTTTCAAAGGGTAGCAGTCGGTGCCGTAGGCACGGGCCTCCAGCCGGATCTCCTTCCCCGCCACCAGCTCTTCGATAACGTGGCCGCCGCCGTAGCGAAACTCACCGGGGTGATTCCGGTTGCGGGGATCTCCCGGGGGCAGCGCCGTAGCGCCAAGGTAAGCATCCACTGCCGCCAGGCCGGAATAAGCCGGCACCCCGTTCAAATAAACCTCTTCCATTTTAATGCGCGGTTGCGAATGGCCGAAATTGAGAAAGACTCCGGAGGAGCACATGGCGCCGAAAGTACCCGTGGTCACCACGTCAACCTTTTTCGCCGCCCCGGCTACCCCCTCCGCGGCAACCAGGTCCAGAACCTCTTCGGCGGTGAGGACAACTACCTCGCCGCGGCGAATTTTCTCATTGATCTCTTCGTAGGTCCTCTCAATTTTTCCCATGTGCTTCTCCCTCCCATCTTTATTTGTATAGCTTACATCATTCTTAATTTCTTGGCAAGGCGCAATTGGCCCGCCAGTAAAAGAGCCCCACCGCGAAGGTGGGGCTCTGGCAAGCGTCCGGGCGGCGCCGTTTAGCAGGCCAGCAGTTCCCGGACATAATTTTCAAAAACTGCCGCGTAGTTTTCAGGATGGATTAAAAAGTTAAGGGCTTCCCGGTTTTCCTGGAAAAGGCGGTAAAGAGGGAAGCCGGTGATGAGGTTCAGCTGCGGCACGGGAGTCACCGGGCAGCGCCGCAAGGGGGGGAGTTCCCGGTAATTAGGGTTGGCTTCAAAGGCAGATCCCTCGGCCGTGTGCAGCTCGAAGTAGGCGCCCCCGCCGGCCTCCCGCACCGGATCGTAAATGGAGGCAAAGCCGTCGGCCACCCAGTTGCTCATGATGAGGTAATCGTCCCCGGGGTTGATGGTAATATGGCCGAAATGGGGCGGAATGAGCACCTTGTCGCCGGGCTTTGCCGCGATGAGGATGACCGTATCCAGCTCTCCGGGATGCTCCGGGTGAGGCCGCTGCAGGAGATAGTGGGCCCGCCCGTGCAGCACCTCGTAGACTTCAGGATAGGTCAGCCCCGTACCCGGCTTCTCGGGGTGGTAGTGGCCCGCCGTTTTCACGTATTCCGGCCCCAGGGTGCCGGGAACGATGACGGTGATATCGTAGCGCAGCCCCTTCTCTTCGATTAGTTGGCGATCAGCTTCCAGGGCCACACCCCGGTACATATAGTAAAGCTCATCCAGATCCGCGGCCTGGCGATCATACAGCACCTCCACCATATCTTGCCGCCGGCGGATATCGGGGGCCGGCGCCCTGCCCTCTGCACCCTCCTTGAAGACGATTTGCTTAGCCGCCGGATCCCACAGCATGGGCAAACCGCTTTGCTTGTGCAGATCAATCACCGCTACCATGCTCCTTTTCCGTCTGGGCGGCACCGAACCCGGGGCGCCGCCCCTTCATCGAAGAGAGGCGCTCTCTTCTTCTCATTATATGTTGCCATACCGCCGTTATTGCCTTTTTTTATTCACGCCCGGCAATATAAGCGGCCAGATCCACCACGCGGCAGGAGTAAGCCCACTCGTTGTCGTACCAGGCTACCACGCGCACCAGGTTCCCGCCGACCACCATGGTGGAAAGACCGTCCACGGTGGCGGAATGGGGATCTCCCCTGAAATCGGAAGAAACCAGCGGCTCCTCGGTATAGGCGAGGTATTTTGACCCGGCAGCGGCTTCCTTGAAGGCCTCGTTGACTTTCGCCGGGGTCACCTCCTGCTCCAGCTCGGCCACCAGGTCCACGAGGGAGACGGTGGGCGTGGGCACCCGCACGGCAAAGCCGTCAATCTTGCCCTTCAGCTCGGGCAACACGAGGCCTACCGCCTTGGCCGCCCCGGTGGAGGTGGGAATCATGGAGACAGCGGCAGCACGCGCCCGCCGCAGGTCGGGGTGAGGCAGGTCCAGGAGCACCTGGTCGTTGGTGTAAGAGTGGGTTGTATTCATCAGCCCCTTGCGCACTCCGAAGCGATCGTGCAGCACCTTGACTACGGGAGCAAGAGCGTTGGTGGTGCAAGAGGCGTTGGAGATTAAAAAGTGCTCCTGCGGGTTGAAGCGCTCCTCATTTACGCCGAGGACGATGGTGATGTCGGCCTCGCCGGGAGCGGTAATAATCACCAGGCGCGCGCCTCCCTTAAAGTGGGCAGAGGCGGCATCTCTTTTCCGGAAGCGGCCCGTTGACTCCACCACCAGGTCCACGCCGCAATCCTTCCAGGGAATTTGCGCTGGATCCCTTTCCGAGAAGACCTTGATGCGCTCATCGCCGATGATCAAGGCGTCAGCTTCCGCCTTTACGGGGAGATCGAGCTTCCCGTAAAGGGAATCGTACTGCAGCAGGTGGGCCAGGGTAGCGCTGTCCACAAGATCGTTTACGGCCACTACCTTAACCTGATCCTGCCCCAGCGAAGCACGCATGGTTAAACGCCCGATCCGCCCAAAACCGTTGATGCCTATTTTTAGCATGAGCAAAAACCTCCCTTTAAAATTTCTGTACGGTTATTTTCCAGTAACGGGGGCAGATTATGTATCGGCGCCACGGCAGAGTAGAAACCGTAACCCCCTTTTCCCTTCTGCTAATGGTATAACATTTCTTGCATATCTGCAAGCCGGTCGGCGAATACGGCTACGGCAGGAGAATATTTATTCGTCAAACAGCTAAAATATAAACGCCCAAAATTCGAAGAGAGGAACCCCGCCCATGGAGATTCCCGCTTTAGCCCTCATCATAGCCGCCCTGGCCGGCATGGCCATGGCCGTCCAGGGTTCGCTTAACGCCGCCCTGGGCAAAATTATCGGCAACCTGGAAACAACTCTCGTGGTTCACGTGGTGGGGCTGG
This sequence comes from Bacillota bacterium, assembly GCA_012800855.1. Taxonomy (GTDB): domain Bacteria; phylum Bacillota; class Dethiobacteria; order DTU022; family DTU022; genus JAAZIN01. Next base: position 20,260 of record JAAZIN010000121.1, on the reverse strand, counting down.
CGGTAATTTCCGCCGCTCTTTTTCTTTTCCGGCTGGGGAAGGGCCATCTCTACCTGCTGAAAGATGCTCCCTGGTACACCTATCTGGGAGGGGTGCTGGGGGTGCTGATTATTTTCGGCGTTGCAGCGAGCATTCCTCGCGCCGGCGTAGCCAACGCCACCACCGCCATTATCATCGGCCAGCTCATCACGGCCCTGCTTATTGACCACTTTGGCCTCTTCGGCTTGGAGAAGGTCCCCTTTACCTTCTGGAAAGGGCTGGGCCTGGCCTGCCTCGCCGCCGGGGGCTACCTCATGTTCTGCCGGTAAAACCCCGCTAGCCCTGGGAGCGAATGTAAATGGGATTGGCATAAATCCACGGCCGCGCCTTTCCCGCAAGAGTGCGGTAGTATACCTCGGCGCGGTAGACGCCGGGGCCGTTCGCCCGGCAGCGCAGCTCCGGCCCACCGCCGCGGCAAAAGAGGCGGCCGTCCTTAATAATCCTTATCTCGGAGCGCCGCGCGGGTGAGCGCACCGCCAGGAAAAGGCCTTCCTGCCAGGGCATTTCTTCACCCATGATTGCCGCCGCTTCTTCCCGGAGGCCGCGGAAGGCGGCAAAGGAAAAGCCCTCACCGGGATAAAGCCGGTCGTAGGAGACATAGCAGCGCCCTTCGCGCAGGGCGGCGTAAACCTGGCCCTTCGCTTCGGGAAAGGCGCCGCTCATCTTCTCCTTGAAGCAGAGATAGGTGTTGATTTGGCGAAAGAGAAAGGCGTAGGGGAAGATTTCCACCGGTATCCCGGCCACTCTTACCCTGGCGGCATGGGCGTCTGAGGTGCCGATGGCGGTCACCCGCATGCCGCGTCCCGTGTAGTCGTCCCAGAGGGCCAGCGCTTCAGGAGGAGGGCTGTCCACCGCCGCGGCGCGGTTGAAGAGGAACCAGTAGATGGTGCGGGGAATGGAGGTCACCCTCCCCCGCCAGTAGGAGGTGTAGTTCCAGATCTCCAGGCCGGTAAAGCCCCTCTCCGGCAGGCGGGTCCAGTGGTAGGACTTCCCCCCCGCTATATAGGGTGAACCCTTCTCGAAGGGGTGGGCAATGAAGCCCAGGGCGCCGGCCCGGTTCAGGCGGTCAATCATCTCCTGCGGCTCCTCTTCATTGCCCCTGGGCAGCCGATCCACGCCCAGCACGAGGTAGTGATTGTTCTCCCGGTTCAGCTCCACGCCCACGAGGACCACCACGCCGTGGCGGATGCCCTCTTCGGGCAGCCCGGCCAGCGTTTCGTGGTCGGCGATAATGATATAGCGTAGACCGGCAGCGGAGGCGGCGGCGGCAATTTCATCGATGGTGCCGCTGCCGTCGGAATAGGTGGTATGGATGTGTATATTTCCGGGATAGGTATACATGTCTTAATAAGAAACCACGCTCAGTTTGCGGCTGGAGAGAAGGGTGTCGCCCAGCCGCCCCATGTTCTCAAGAGCATAGGCCGTCCCTTTAACCACGCAGCTGATGGGATCTTCCGCCAGGTAAAAAGGCACCCCCGTCTCCTGGCTCAGGAAGCGGGTGAAGCCGTTGAGCAGGGCGCTGCCCCCGGAGAGGACCACTCCCTTGCTGCAGACATCCCCGGCCAGTTCAGGAGGCGTTCTCTCCAACACCTCCTTGATCCCCTGCAAAATGGCCGCCAGGAGATCCTGGAGTGCTTCCACGATCTGCTGCGTGCTTACGGTCACCGAGCGGGGCAGCCCGGTGACCAGGTCCCGGCCGCGGACCTCCGCCTTCAGGGAGCGGCCTTGGGGATGCGCCGAGCCGATGTTTATTTTCAACAGTTCCGCTGTTCTCTCGCCAATGAGGATGTTGTACTCATTTTTTATATAGCGGATGATGGCCTCGTCAAACTTGTCCCCTCCAACGCGAACACTGGCCGATTCCACGATTTCGCCCATGGAGAGGACGGCGATGTCGCATGTCCCCCCGCCCACGTCTACAACCATGCTTCCACTGGGCTCGAATATGTTCAATCCCGCCCCTAACGCCGCCGCGCGGGGCTCTTCGATGAGGAAAGTTTCCCGCGCCCCGGTGCGGGCAATGGCCTCCAGGACCGCCTTCTGCTCCACTGAAGTAACCCCCGCGGGGATGCAAACGACCACCCGGGGGCGCAGGAGGCGCCTTCTATCCATGGCCGCGGCCAGGAAATGCTTTAACATTACCTCGGTAATGTCGAAATCCGCAATAACCCCTTCCCGCAGCGGGCGTATGGCCACAATGTTGCCGGGCGTCCGCCCGAGCATGCGCTGCGCCGCCACGCCCACCGCGAGGACCTTTTCCAGCTGCTGCTCCACGGCCACTACCGCGGGTTCATGCAAGACGATACCTTTCCCACGGACATACACGAGTACGCTGGCCGTGCCCAAGTCGATTCCGATATCCGTCGAAAAGGCCATCGCCCATCCCTCACCGCCAATTTTAAGGGGCAGCGTAGTATTTTGGCGAACTCCTGTTAAATTATTCAACATGACCTATCTGTTTCCTTTTTTTATCGATCAAATTTACTGAACTTTTTCTCGCAGGGAGAGATACTTGCGGCGGGTGGCTTCTCCGCCACGCAGGTGCCGCTCAGCCTTGTTTTTTTCCAGAATTTTTTTAATCTGCCTTGCCAGGTGCTGGTTTATTTGGGGCAAGCGCTCGGTAACGTCCTTATGTACGGTGCTCTTGCTCACCCCGAAATTGCGCGCAACCTGCCTCACCGTCGCTTCAGTTTCCAGGATGTACTGGCTGATTTCAAGGACGCGCTGATAAATATAATCCTGCACCGCGCAGGACCCCCTTTGTCTTAAAACTCCGCTAAATTATATGAGGGGTGAGCGTGAAAAATACCCTGGCGAGAAAGAGCTTTAAGGTTTAGGCAATATTTCCTTAGGATCTATAAATGCCCAGCGATTCTCCTTATATTTTCTAACCCTTAGAAATAAATAGGTTTCCCCGTCAGGATTTTGCCTAACGGTGGCAACAACGTCGCCGCTGGAAAGCTGTTGTCCTTCTTTAACATAGATATGGTCTAGAGCTCCATAGTAAACTTTTAGATTTTCCTCGTGTTCAATAACTACCGTCTTCCCATGCGGCAAACACGGGTCTAAGATAGCTTTTACTGTCCCCCCTGAAATGGAGTGAACTTTTTCTCCCGGTAATGCCTTAATGCCTATTGCGTAGTGAAAACCATGATGAGAGCTTATATCCATATAGGGTGCATGCTTGTAAATTTCTTTATAACCAAATTCCAGCTCTCTGCTTTCAACCGGCCATACCCTGGAAGGTTCCGTAGTTTTTTCAGGCGGGGGAGGGGCTGCGGCTTCAGGTTCACCAGAAGCGGGCTCGGGCGGTGCTTCCTGCTCCGCGGTTTCTTCCTCACTACTACCCGGAATTTCTTCATCATCCAGCTCTTCAAAATTAAACTTGTCCTCGATGTAGGGATTGATCGTCCGCAGCTGGGCGGAGCGCCACAGGTAGATCCCGCCCGAGAGAATCACCACAAGGAGGTAGATCAGGCCCAGCTGCAGCAGGCGAGGCCAGCGCCGGTATTTTTCCCCGGCCCATTTCAGCGGAACAGCGAGGAGGGAAAGCACGCGCATGCTCTTCCGGAGCAGGAGCTTCCCCTTTCCCACAAGCCTTGTCCACTCTTCTTTCCGCCATGCCATAACCGCTCACCTCAAAATGGTATTATCTCCATCAGAGGCATGATTATACGGTTATGGAATAAATTTGGCGATCTCCACCCCGGGATAGTAAAACATGAGAATCTGGCGGTAATTCTTGCCCGCCTTGGCGGCCCCGTCCGCCCCGTACTGGCAGAGCCCGGCGCCGTGGCCCTTGCCGCGGGTGTGGAGAAGCAGCCCCTCTTCTTTTATCTCCCAGACGAAGGCGGTGGAAGGCAGCTCCAGGAGCCGCCGCAGCTCCGGCCCCTCTACCGGCATACCGTTTATTTTCAGCGTTCCCACGCGCTCGCCGGGAGTTGACGAGACCAGTTCCAGCTGCAACTGCTCCCCGGAAGCAACCGGCAGGGCCAGTTCCTGCGGCAGCACTTCCACCAGCCGGGCAATGGGAATAAGATGTTCGCCGCGGTAATGCGGCGAATGCTTGCAGTAGGGGCAGTTTACGCTTTGCAGGTAGGGCAGCTCGCCACCGCTCCAGAGGGCATGGGAAGCTTCCGTTTTGCCGCCGCAGGTGGAATGGTAAACCGCTTCGATTAACTTGCCCCGGTAGAGAAGGGCTTCGCCCGACGTCTCCGCAATGGCTGCCCTGATGCGCTCGAGCAGAACTTCTCCTTCAGGGCCCCACTGGGCCACTGTCTTCTCCGGATCGAGCCAGGCCTGGCAATGGCCGCTCTGGGTGCAGATGTCGGCCGGCACCGGCGTCTCACTGCAGCCCTCTCCGCCTAGGGAGCGCATCTGCTGCAGGGCATAGGTACGGGCGGCAACGGCCTGGGCTTTCAGCGCTTCCGTCTCGAAGGTGGAGGGCATCTCGGCCAGGAGGACACCCTCAAGATATGCCTCCAGGTCCATGCGGACAACTCTGTCCATGTCGGCGCGGTAGAGCTGAATCTGCAGGCCCTTGTTTTTTTCCCCGGCCTCATCATCGGAGCTGCCGCCTTCCGGCGGCGCCGGTTCCGTTGACGGGCCCAGGGAAATTACTGCCGCCGGCAGCAGGAGCACCACCAGGACGATGGCCAGCAAAAACAGGGCGGCTTTGCGAGTCATTTGCCCCTCCGGTGCGCGATTTCATCAAAAAATCTATATGAAACCTGTCCCTCTTTTATGATATTTCCATTACCGTCACACCGGGGTGCCCAGGGCGTCTCATGAGCCGCCCCTGCATCATCTGGGGGAAATAGGGTATCGTAAAAGTCGCAGGGGTTTAGTATAAAAATAAAGGGCTGCCCTTCTGGGACAGCCTCACGTGCTCGGGCCGGGCATGCCCGGCTCTGCAATTATACCGAGGTTTTAGCCGGTTAAATATTTTCCCGAAGCAACGGGTAAATTTCTTGCCTCCGTCTTCCTGCAAGGGCAGGAGAGGATCCCTTCCTACAATCGCAAAGAGGGTTGGCCGGCAAATCTGAACAACTATCCTGAATGACTTCCCATGTTTAATGCCCGCTCCGGTTCTTCTGATATGAGCTCGATGCGTGCCCCCAGCAAGGCCAGCCTCTCTTCAAGGCCGCAGTGGCCGCGCCAGAGATGGTGCACCTCGTTGAGCTTCGTTTCCCCCTGGGCCGCCAGCGCCGCCAGGAGCAGCGCCGCGGCGCCCCGCAGATCGGTGGCCGATACGGGGGCCCCGGTAAGAGCGGGCCGGCCATGGATCACGGCCTGGCGCCCCTCCACCTTGATCTGCGCCCCCATGCTGTTCAAGCCTTCAACGTGGCGGAACCTGTTCTCAAAAACTGTCTCCACCACTACGCTGGTGCCCTCGGCCAGGGCCAGCAGGGACATGAACTGCGGCTGGAGATCGGTGGGAAAGCCCGGATAAGGCATGGTTTTCAAATCCACGGCGGCAATGCGCTCGCCGGCCGACGCCTTTATCGTGGAGGGACCCAACTCCTCCACCTTCGCGCCGGCCTCGGCCAGCTTGGCCAGGAGTGCCTTGAGATGGTCGGGGATGACGTGCTCCACGATGACGCTGCCCCCGGTAATCACGCCCGCCAGGAGCAGCGTTCCCGCCTCGATGCGGTCGGGGATGACCACGTGGCGGGTCCCGCCCAGCTCGGGAACGCCCTCAATGCGGATGCGCGAGGTTCCGGCGCCTACAATCTGGGCGCCCATGCTGTTGAGGCAGTTGGCCAGGTCAACGATTTCCGGCTCGGTGGCGGCATTCTCCAGGATGGTCGTCCCCCGGGCCAGTGCCGCGGCCATGATGATGTTTTCCGTGGCGCCGACGCTGGGAAAGTCGAGATATATCCGCGCCCCCTGGAGCCCGTCGGAGGCCCCCTCCACCAGCCCCTTTTCTATGTGGAAGCGCGCCCCCAGGGCCGAGAGCCCCTTCAGGTGCAGATCCACGGGACGGGAGCCGATGGCGCAGCCCCCGGGGAGGGGAATGCGCACCTTCTTCCGCCGTGCCAGCAGGGGCCCCAGGACGAGGAAAGAGGCCCTCATCCGGCCGGCCAGCTCCACGGGCAGCGACGCCTGCTGCAGGCTGCCGGGCGTCACCCACAGGCGGCCCTGCCCCGGCCGGTAGTCCACGCTGGCGCCCAGCCCCTTCAACACGGCGATCATGCTGCTCACATCAAGAAGGTTGGGCACATCCTCGATGACGGTGCTCTCATCGGTGAGGAGTGTTGCAGCCATGATGGGGAGAGAGGCATTTTTGGAGCCGTTAACCCGCACGCGGCCCCGCAGGGGGACTCCTCCCCGGATTAGCAGTAGCTGATCCATGATAACTTCCTTTCAACGAAGCAGATCTAAAAAGGCACTGAAGGCAAAACCGGTATGCCCAGGCGAATTCTCAGCTTGCTTGAAGAGGTCGGCCGGTAAAGCTCCAGCTGGAGATTAACTGCTCCTTCATCCAGGGGCAACCCCTCTCCGGCCCAGGGAAGATAGGCCAGCAGCTGCACCATTCTGGGGCCGGCATGGATGCTCTGGATGCGGCCGCCCAAAGCCCGGGCCAGCCCGGTCCCCATGAGTTCCAGATCGCCCCTGCCTTCAAGGTAGGCCTCAACGCTCCAGGCCTGCGCGCTCGGCGGGCGGGAGATGACTGCCTCCAGGCGCCGCCGCAGTTCCAGGCAGGCCTGCCGATCCCGGCCCCTCACCAGGAGAAGCATTTCGCCGTTTTCATAGCCTTCTTGCAGGAAAAGACCGCTCTCCGCAGGAGCCTCCCCCAAGCCGTTTAACTGTTCAACTCCCAAGGCGAGAATTCGCTCGCGTTCGCTCTTGTCAATAAAGCAGTAGTACCGGTAGCTGATATTTTCAACATGATATGGCCTTAATCCTTTTTCCATTTCCAGCCAGGGATCTTTGTCCCCCGCCGGCTGCGGCGGGGCGAGGCAGAGCAGCAAAAAGAGCACGTTAAAGAATACTGCGCGCAGGGGCACCTCCCCTCGCTCCCTTCTGCAGGAAACTAAGGGATATTATGGCCCCGGCGCAGCCGGTTTATCCTAAGAGGGTGGGCCGCTCTTCGAGCGGCAGGGGTTCGGGCCCGCCATGGGGGCGGAAACGGCCGCCCGCTGCGGCTATACCTTGGCCCGAACCACGTCCTTGATTTTCATCAGGCGGGTGAGGGCGCCCCGCTCGTTTTCATCGAGCTTCATGGTGATGTAGCGGATGGTGGCCTCCATGCGCGGGATCATGACGTGCTCCAGAGCATTGACGCGGCGCCGCGTCTTCTCGATCTCGTCTGCCAGCATCTGCACCGCCTTCTCCTTTTCGGCCAGCTCCAGCAGCTGATCCATGACCCGGGCCAGCGTTTCAATGGCCGTGTCGAGCTCTGCCGAGGTGTCGGCGTAGCCGTAGGGGTAGATATTGCCTTCTTCCCCCTCTTTCTGCGCCTCCCACTGGAACTGTGGCGTGTAGACGCTCATGATGTTTCTCCTGCTTACCTGCAGCTCCAGCCGCCGCGTGGGGTACATGAGCGCCTCCTCCAGCACCTCCAGGGGCATGGAGGCCCGCGCCAGCATAAAGCTGGCGAAAGCCGACGAGAGCTCCTTCTCCACGCGCTCCCGCAACTCCCTGTTCTCCCGCACCAGGATTAAAAACTGGCGCACCAGCTCATCACGCTTGTCTTTAAGCAGCTTGTGGCCCCGCTCGGCCATCTTTAGCCGCCTCTTGAGGCGGTTTAACTCCATGCGGGTGGGATTGACCCGGATCTCCATCCCCTAGTCCTCCTTCCGGGCCGGCAGGTATTTGTCCAGGAATTCGTCGCGCACCCGCTTCAACTCCGCTCGCGGCAGAAGGGCCAGGAGCTCCCAGCCCAGGTCCAGGGTCTGCTCGATGGTTCTCTCTTCCTCCTCGCCCTGGCGCAGGTAGCGGTTCTCAAATTCATCGGCAAAGTAGGAAAACTTCTTGTCCACCTCGGAGAGGGCTGCTTCGCCCAGGATGGCCGCCAGCTCCTTGGCCTCTTTCCCCCGCGCGTAAGCAGCGTAAAGCTGGTTGAGGGTGTCGCCGTGATCCTCCCGCGTCTTCCCTTCGCCGATGCCCTTGTCCTTCAACCGTGAAAGGGAGGGAAGGACGTCAATGGGCGGATAGATGCCCTTGCGGTGCAGCTCCGGGCTCAGAATGATCTGCCCCTCGGTGATATAGCCGGTCAGGTCGGGGATGGGGTGCGTCTTGTCGTTTTCGGGCATGGTCAGGATGGGCAGCTGGGTGATGGAGCCTTCCCGTCCCCTGATGCGGCCGGCGCGCTCGTAAATGGAGGCCAGGTCGGTGTAGAGATAGCCGGGGTAGCCGCGCCGCCCGGGCACCTCCTTGCGCGCCGCCGAGATCTCGCGCAGCGCCTCGGCGTAGTTGGTCATGTCCGTGAGAATGACCAGGACGTGCATGCCGTGCTCAAAGGCGAGGTATTCCGCCGCCGTAAGGGCCATGCGCGGCGTGGCGATCCGCTCAATAGCCGGGTCATCGGCAAGGTTGATAAAGAGGATGGTCCGCTCGATGGCCCCGGTGCGCCGGAAATCGCTGATAAAGTAATCGGCCTCCTCGAAGGTAATCCCCATGGCCGCAAAGACCACGGCGAACCTGCTCTCCCCCTCCAGCACCTTCGCCTGGCGGGCAATCTGCGCCGCCAGCCGCGCGTGGGGCAGGCCGGAGCTGGAGAAGATGGGGAGTTTCTGCCCGCGCACCATGGTGTTCATCCCGTCGATGGCCGAGATTCCCGTCTGGATGAATTCAGAGGGGTAGTCGCGCGCACAGGGGTTGATGGGGAAGCCGTTGATATCAAGCCTCTTGTCGGGGATGATCCGCGGTCCGTTGTCGCGGGGTTCCCCCAGGCCGCTGAAAACTCGCCCCAGCATGTCCAGGGATACGGGGAGTTCCATGCCGCGCCCCAGGAAGCGGACCCTGGCGGTGCGCACGTTAATCCCCGCCGAGCCCTCAAAAATCTGCACCAGCGCCCTGTCCCCGTCCACTTCGAGGACCTGCCCGCGCCGGACGCGTCCCTCGGACAGCTCGATCTCGGTAAGCTCGCCGTATTTAACCCCGGCCACTCCCTCCACCAGCATGAGCGGCCCTGAAACTTCGGCCGCGGTCCTGTATTCCTTAAGCATCTTCTTCGCCTCCCTCGCCGATCAACTCCGCCACCTGCTCCCTGATGCCGGCCTTGATCTCATCCAGCAGCTCCAGCTTCTCTTCCGGCACATACTTGGCCCGGGCGATTCTCTCCCGCACCGGCAGGGCAAAGAGCTTTTCCAGGTCAAACTCCAGCAGCCCCTTCTCCAGGGCTCGCAGCGCCTCGTGGTGGAAGGTGAGAATGAGGTCGAGCATGCGGAACTGCTTCTGCAGGGAGCTGTAGGTGTCAATCTCGTGGGTCGCATTCTGGTGCAGGTAGTCCTCGCGGAGGGACTTGGCCGTCTCAAGAGTAATCCGCTCCCTGGCCGAGAGGGCGTCAATGCCCACCAGGCGGACGATCTCCTCCAGCTCCGCCTCCTCCTGCAGGATGCGCATGGCCTCGCGCCGCATCTCGTTCCATTTCTCGCCCAGGGTCTCGCGGTAGTAGGGGGCCACGCTGTCCAGGTAAAGCGAGTAACTCAGGAGCCAGTTGATGGCCGGGAAATGCCTCCGGTAGGCCAGGGCCGCATCGAGGCCCCAGAAGACCTTGGCGATGCGCAGCGTGGCCTGGGAGACGGGCTCGGAAAGGTCGCCTCCCGGCGGCGAGACCGCGCCGACAACGGTAAGAGCCCCTTCGCGCCTGTCGCGGCCCAGGACAATGGCCCGGCCGGCGCGCTCGTAAAACTCGGCCAGGCGCGAGCCCAGGTAGGCGGGATATCCCTCTTCACCGGGCATCTCCTCCAGCCGCCCCGACATCTCCCGCAGCGCCTCCGCCCAGCGGGAGGTGGAGTCGGCCATCAGGGCCACGCTGTAGCCCATGTCGCGGAAATACTCGGCGATGGTGATGCCGGTGTAGATGGAGGCCTCCCGCGCCGCCACCGGCATGTTGGAAGTGTTGGCAATCAAGACTGTCCGCTTCATCAGCGGCTCACCCGAGGCGGGGTCGGTCAGCCGGGGAAATTCCATGAGCACGTCGGTCATCTCGTTGCCCCGCTCGCCGCAGCCGATGTAGACGACAATTCCGGCATCGGCCCACTTGGCTAGCTGGTGCTGCGTGACCGTCTTCCCGCTCCCGAAGGGGCCGGGAATGCAGGCCGTGCCGCCCTTGGCCACGGGAAAGAAGGTGTCGATAATCCGCTGCCCCGTGATCATGGGAATGTACGGGCCCAGCTTCTCGCGGTAGGGCCGGCCCTGGCGGATGGGCCACTTCTGCATCATGGTCAGATCCACGATGCCCTCCGCCGTCTCCACCCTGGCCACGACCTCGTCGACGCTGAACTCACCTTCCCTGATTTCTAAGATCTTGCCTGCAGGCAGCGTTGGGGGGACCATGACGTGGTGCTCGACGATGCTTGTCTCCTGCACCGTGCCGATGATGTCTCCGGCCTCCACCGTCTCGCCCGCCTTCACGCGGGGCACAAAGTGCCACTTGCGCGTGCGGTCCAGCGCCGGAACATCCACCCCGCGGGTGATATAGTCTCCCGCCTGCTGGCGGATTACGTTCAGGGGGCGCTGCACCCCGTCAAAAATGGATTCAATCAGCCCCGGGCCCAGCTCCACGCTCAGCGGGGCACCGGTATCATAAACAGGGTCTCCCGGCCCCAGCCCCTCCGTCTCCTCGTATACCTGTATCGAAGCCCGATCGCCGCGGAGCTCAATGATTTCTCCCAGCAGGCGCTCCTCGCTGACGCGAACCACGTCGTACATGCGGGCTCCGGCCATGTTTTCAGCCACGACCAGGGGGCCGGAAACCTTGATAATCCTGCCAACCTCCAAAGATATCACCCTTCTTTCCTCGAGAAAATGTCGGCACCGATTGCTTTTTCCACGTTTTTCCGGATCGCCTCCATGCCTATCCCCAGCGTCCCCCGGCTGCTGGGAATGGGCACGACCGCCGGCAGAAAGCGCCTGTTCAGCTCTGCAATGGGCTCGCGCAGATCCCGGGCCAGTTCCTCGGTGACAAAGATGACCCCGTAGTTTTCTGCCACCAGCTGCCGGAAAATCTGCAGTGCTGCGGCGGCATCGGCGGCGGGGAAGGTGGCAACGCCGAGAGTCTTGAAGCCGAGGATGGAATCCCTGTCGCCGACAACGGCTATTTTACAGGTAGGCATGGCGCATTCTCTCCCTGATCGCTTCCTGGGGCAGCCGGTTGATCTTGCCCACCAGGATGAGGCGGATGTTTTTTATCTCCATCTCCCGGGCCCAGAGGTAGCCCACAAGCGCCTCCAGGCCGAAAGGAGTGTGCTTGCCGCGCTGCAGGAAAGCGGTGAGAAAGTCGTCAGACAGCTTCTCCAGGCGCGCCAGCGACTTTCGCTCCAGCCAGTGCCGGAGACCCTCGCCAACCAGGGGCCCGTACTCGCCTGCCGCCAGCTCGCCGGCCAGCTGCTCTAGGGAATTGCCGTAAAGAGCGATGAAAAACTCCGGCCCCAGGCGTCCATGCGGCAGCAGCACCTTCTGCAGAAAGGCGCGATCCCGCCCAATTCGCTGCAGTCGGATAAAGGTTTTGATGTTGATTAAATCAACCTGCTTCTGAAAAAATTCTTCCAGGAAATGCGAGCCCATCTCGCGAGATGAAGAAACTAATTCGTCGTATAAGAAGCGGTCCAGGATCAGGTCAATGGCCTGGGAATCGCTGGAGAGGGCAAATTCATCGGCCACCTGCGCGGCGGCGCAGCGCAGCCGCGGCGGCAGCTCGCGGAAATCCAGCGCCGCCACCGCCTCCCGCAGCAGCGGCAGGGACAGCGTGCCGAAGGAATAGAGCATCTCCGCCTCCGTCCCCAGGTACCTGGCCTTGAACAGCGCCTTCAGGTTGTGGATGTCGAAGCGCAGCAGGAAGAGATCGATTATTTCCGGGCGGGGGCTCATTTTCTTCAGCTCCAGGTAGCTGCGGCCAAGCTCATCCCTTAGGGCCGGTTCAAAATCATATACGCTTTCCAGCCCCGCCATGGCGGCAGCATATTCCGTCTCCGCCAGGATTTTTAAGACCTCTTCAGGCGAGGGCGCTTCGATCATGCGGTTGAACCTGTTCCGGTCGATGAGGCGCCTCTCCAGGGCCCTGATCCGGCCCACCGCGTAAGCATAAGCGTAGCTTCTGTCTACTGCCGGCATCTGCCTGTCGGCTCTCCTTTCCTCCGGGGGAAGCTTCAGTTTGCTTTCTCATCAAAGAGAATAGCGGCCAGCTCCGGTTCCAGCTCGTTCCGCTGCGCCTCCAGCAGGGCTTCAAAGGAGCAGTTAATCTCCACCCCGCCTGAATGCAGGATGAAGCCTCCCTTTATTTCCCGCGTTTCTTCGGCCGGGGCCAGCTCACCCTTTTTCCCCGCCTTAAGCAGGGCTTCATTCAGCTCTGCCCAAAAGCGCTCCGGGAGGCGGGCGCGATCTCTCTCCGAGAGCAAAACTTTCTCCGTTCCGCTTTCCGCGGCCGCCAAGAGCATCTCCCGCAGGAGGGAAGAGTAGTTCTCATCGTCAAGAGCGCACAGCTCTTCCAGCGCCTGCTGAAAGGCCTGGGCAATGAGCTCCTGCTTTGCCGCCAGCTTCTCCTTGCGCGCCTCCAACCGGGCCGCGCCCAGGATGCGGCGCTTTACTGCGGCCGCCTCCTCGCGCGCCCGCGCCAGGATCTGCTCCCGCCGGCGGGCGGCTTCCTCCTGCGCCTGCACCAAAATCTCCTCGGACCTGCGTGCCGCCTCGGCCCTGATCTCCGCGGCCTTTTCCCGGGCGTCGTTTAAGATATGCTCAATGATCCGCTCAGCTCCTGCGCTCATCAGCCGCACTCCTTACAGCGAAAGCCCAAAGAGCAGCATGATGGAGGCGAGCAGGGAGAGAACGGCATAGGTCTCCACCATGACGGCGTAGATGATGGCCTTGCCCAGCTCCTCAGGGCGCTTGGCGATGAGGCCCACGCCGGCTGCGGCAGCCTGCCCCTGGTAGATGGCTGAAAGAAGGCCCACCAGGGCAATGGGAGCGGCGGCCATCAACACGGCAAGGCCCTGCCCCGTGGTCAGATCCAGCAGATTGCCGCCGATGACGCCAATCCGCTGCATGATTAGAAATCCGGTGAGCAGGCCGTAGATGCCCTGGGTGCCCGGCAGGGCCTGCAGCAACAGCGTCTGGCCGAACTTGTCGGGGTCTTCCGTGACTACGCCGGCAGCAGCCTGCCCCACCAGCCCAACTCCCAGGGCGGAGCCGATGCCAGGCAGGATCACCGCCAGGGCGGCGCCCAGAAGCGCGATTACAGTACCTGACATGAAAAACATCCTCCTTTACCTCGTTGAAAAATGATGACATCTTCAGGCGACATCTTTAACCGGCCTCTCTTCTTCCTCCACCTGCACGTACCTCGTATTCAAGGCGAAGGGCCGGAAGGCTTTGCCGCCGCCTTCAAAGAACTTTCCAAAATACTCGATATACTGAAGCCGGCTGGTATGGACATAGGAGCCCAGCCCGCTAATCACCAGGTTGAAGAGATGTCCTCCGCTGAGGAAAAGAACCAGCAGGATAAAGCCCACCACTCCCTTGGGCAGGAGGCCGCCCATGGAATTGAGCGCCACGGCGATAACCCCCGTGGCCAACCCCAAGGCCAGCAGGCGGGAGTAGGAGAGGACATCGCTCAAAAAGCCGGTCACGTTGTAGAGGCTCAGCAGGCCGCTGAAGAACCTCTTGACAGGGTTTTTCTGGCTGCGGCCCTGCGTGAGAATCAATACCGCGGCACCGGCAATGGCCATCCACTGGCCGGCGGCCCGGGCTTGGGGCAAAAGGAGCAGCATCAAGCCCGTAAGAAAGAGGTACCAGCCGCCCTGGTCAAAGAGGGCGTCAAGAACCTTCCCTTCCTTGATGCTGCGGTAGGCCTTGATGGCCATGCCGCAGTAGATTTGGACAATGCCGAAGCCAAAGGAGAAGATGAGCATGCGCATAGGGTCCTCCATGGGGTTGAACCATAGCGGCTTAATGGGGATCAAATCGCCAAACCAGCTCCCGAAAAGAACTCCAAAAAATGCCGAAGAGATGCCGCCCATGAAGAGGAGCTGGAGAAGCTGCCGCCCCATCCCGGCCAGTTTAAGCTTGCGGGAGAGGAAGTAGCTGAGCAGCGCCAGGACGACCCCGTAGCCGGCGTCGGAGAAGCAGATGCCGAAGCAGAAAAAGAAGAAGGGAGCCAGCAGCGCCGTGGGATCAAGCTCGTTCTGGTGGGGATAGCCGTACATCTTGGTGACTACTTCATAGGGCTCGGCCAGGCCGCGATTTTGCAGCAGGATGGGCACATTTTCCTCGGGCAGGGGGTCGCGGGCCACCAGGACGGCGGTTTTGCTTTCTTTTAACAGGCTCTGCTCCAGGTCGGGCAGCGCCCCGGCCGGCACCCACCCTTCAACGAGGAAGCTGGAGCCAGTCTGGGCAAAATTCTCCCCGATGGCTTTTTGGGCCCGCTCTCGCTCCAGGTAATCGTAATATGCCATGAGGCGCTCCCGCTCGCCCAGCAGCTCCTTGATCCCGTCGAGCACGGCCTCCTCTTCCCGCTGCAGCGCCGCCTCCTTCTCCTCCAGGGCGGCGATGTTCTGCGCCGCCGTCCCCTTAAGCCCGGGGAAGCTCACCGGGTTCGCCCCGGCATCTTTCAGGAGAAGGCCCACCACGGCCTCATCTTCGGCCAGGCAAAGGAGGAAGCAGTAGGCCTGGTCCCGGTCGCGGGAAACTTCCTCCAGCATGACGGCGGGGGCTTTCTCCGCCAGAGCCTCTTGCAGGGAAGGCATCTGGTTGACGGGAATGGCCAGCAGGCTCAGGCGCACCCTTTTGGTGTCGGCTATCTCCTCCAGGGGCAGCGGGAAACCGGCCCAGGGCTTCAGCTCGTTCAGCGCTGCCTGGAGGCGGGTTCTCTCGGTGCGCAGCGCCGTCAGCTTCTCCTCGGCCTCGCGGCAGGAGAGATAAATCCCGTGCATCTGCTCACGCTGCTCGCCGCAGCGGCTGAACTCGGTGCTGCTGAGGGCGATTTTCCCCCCGGTAAACTGTTCCAGGAGGCCCTTGCGCACGGGAAAGTAGCGCTGCAAAAAATCAAGGCAGTAGCGGGCTTCGGCCAGCCGGGCTTCCGTGTCCGCCAGGTCCGCCGCCGCCTGCCCCGGCTCCATGAGCGCCTCCATCTCTTCCCAGGCCCGGCCGGCGGTGACATCGTTAATTTCCATGGTGCCCAGGCGCTGCAAAAGGGCAATGATCTTCTCCCTTTCCTGCCGGTGGGCCAGTAAAAAAACTTTTTTCATTTCCGCTATGGCCATGTCGTAATCCGCTCCTTGACCAGGGCCACCGCCTGGGCCATTCGGGAGCCGGCAGCGGCTTTCAGCGCCGCGATCTCCTCGCGGGAGGCGTCGCCAATGGGACGGGCTTCGGCATGCGCCTCCTCTTCGGCCCGGCGAATCAGCTCCGCGGCTTCCTTCTCCGCCGCAGCGAGAAGGCGATCCGCTTCTGCGGCCGCCCTCGCTTCGGCTTCTTTTACCGCCTGGCGGGCTTCCTCCCTCGCCTGGCGGATGAGCTCATCGGCCTTTTTTTCAGCTTCCCGGATAGAACGGATCAACTCTACCGTCAACGCTGCACCGCCTTTCCTCCATCCGGCCGGGGCCGGAAAAGAAATGAGGCTATATGTTGTCCAAATCTTTTCTTGTATTAAACAGATATTTACTAAAATTACATGTTACATTATACTAGATAATCAATGGCCATGCCAGCTTCGCTCAGCAGCTTCTCCGAAAGGCTGTCGGGGTAGCTGTGAGCGAGGCAAACCCGCCGTATGCCCGCGTTTATCAGCATCTTGGCGCAAACCACGCAGGGGAAATGGGTGCAGTAAAGGGTCGCCCCCTTAATGGCCACGCCGTTCAGGGCTGCTTGGATAATGGCATTCTGCTCGGCATGAAGGCCGCGGCATAGTTCGTGCCTCTCCCCGGCGGGAACGTTCTGCTCCTGCCTGATGCAGCCGGCCTCCTCGCAATGGCGCAGGCCCGAGGGGGCCCCGTTGTAGCCCGTGGCCAGGATGCGCTTCTCCAGGACCAGGAGCGCGCCCACGCGGCGGCGCAGGCAGGTGGAGCGGGTGGCCACGATGCGGGCAATGTCCATAAAGTAAGAATCCCAATCCGGCCTTTGCGGCATCTTTACACCCCCCTGCATGAAGCGGCGGCTTCATCCCCTTGTTCTCCAGGCGACCGCCCGCCTCCCTAGTAAGACGGTTTAATGGGGAATTCCCGGCAGAGCTCGCTGACGCGGCGCCGCAGCCTGCCAAGCACGGTCTCGTTGTGGCGATAGGTGATGGCCTCGTCAATCACCCGGGCAATTATTTGCATCTGTTCTCTCCCCATCCCCCGCGAGGTAACGGCGGGCGTGCCCAGCCGCAGGCCGCTGGTCACCCGCGGGCTGCGCCGGTCAAAGGGAATGGCATTCTTGTTCACGGTGATGCCGATTCTTTCCAGCAGCTGCTCTGCCTCCAGTCCGCTGATCTTTTTCGAACGCAGGTCCACCAGGACGAGGTGGGTGTCGCTGCCCCCGGTGACCAGGTCAAAACCGGCTTCCAGGAGGCTCGCCGCCAGCGCCCGCGCGTTCTCCACCACCCGGGCCTGGTAGGCGGCAAAGGCGGGCGACTGCGCCTCTTTCAGGGCCACGGCCTTGGCCGCGATGACATGCATTAGCGGCCCGCCCTGCAGGCCGGGAAAGACGGCCTTATCAATGCGAGAGGCGTACTCCCGTCGGCAGAGAATGAGGCCACCGCGAGGACCGCGCAGGGTCTTGTGGGTTGTGGTCGTCACCACCGCTGCATGGGGCAGGGGGCTGGGATGCAGCCCCGCGGCAACAAGCCCGGCGATGTGGGCCATGTCCACCATTAAGATGGCCCCTATTTCCCGGGCAATATTCTCAAATGCGGCAAAGTCAATGCGGCGCGGGTAGGCGGTGGCCCCGGCAATGATAAGCCTTGGGCGGCACTGGAGCGCCTTTTGGCGCACCTCCTCCATGTCCAGCAGGCCGCTGTGGCCATCCACGCCGTACGAGTAGACCTTGAAATAGCGGCCGGTTATGTTCACCGGGCTGCCATGGGTCAGGTGGCCGCCGTGGGCCAGGTTCATGCCCAGGATGCGGTCGCCCGGGTTCAAGAAGGCCAGGTAAACGGCCAGGTTGGCCGAGGAACCCGAGTGGGGCTGCACATTGGCGTGCTCGGCGTTAAAAAGCTGCTGCGCCCTGGCACAGGCCAGCCGTTCCACCTCGTCCATCCAGCGGCAGCCGCCATAGTAGCGCGCGCCGGGATATCCTTCGGCATACTTGTTTGTCAGCACCGAACCCTGGGCCTCCATAACGGCGCGGCTGGCAATGTTCTCTGAAGCAATGAGCTCAAGATTTTCCTGCTGCCGCCTCTCTTCTCTCTCGATTGCCGCAGCAATCTCGGGATCGACACGGCGGAGCTCGCTGAGATGATCCTTCTCTGTCATGCTAGGGCCTCCTTGCTCCGCTCATGGCGAGGTTGAAATGCGGCCTCCCCTCTCGATAAAGGCGATTTTCTCCAGGCGGCGCTGGTGGCGCCCGCCCTGGAAGGAACTCTCCAGGAAAGCATCCACGATCGCCAGCGCCAGCCCGGGTCCGACCACTCGCGCCCCCAGGGTCAGGATGTTGGCGTCGTTATGCTCGCGGGCACAGCGAGCGGAGAAAGTGTCGCCGCAGAGGGCGGCCCTGATGCCGGGGTACTTGTTGGCGGCAATGGTCATCCCTATGCCCGTGCCGCAGACTAAAATCCCCAGGGGGTAGTCACCGGCGGCCACCGCAGCTATTAGCGGCAGGGCGATGTCCGGGTAATCCACGCTGCTCTCGCTGAAAGTGCCGAAATCGGCAACCTCCATCCCCTTGGCCTCCAGGTGCTCTCCAATCAGCTTCTTTAAGGCAAATCCGGCGTGGTCACTGCCCAGGGCTATGGCCATTCTCTTTGCCTCCTTCAAGGATTTGGACAATTTTTTCAATGCCGTCGCGGAGCTCCTCAAAAATGCGGCGGTAATCCTCCAGGGAACCTCCATAAGGATCGGCCACATCAGGATCCCCCTCCAGCCCGGCAAATTCCTTTAAAAGAAAGGTTTTGCCCGCCGCTGCGGGAAAGAGGCGCAGCAAGCGCTCGCGCTGCAGCCGGCTCATGACCAGGATCAAGCTGGCCTCGCCAACCAGACGCTCGTCCAGCGGAGCCGAACGGTGCGCCTCCAGGTCAAGCCCCGCCTCGCGCATGACCGTGCGGGCATGCGCGGAGGCCTGCTCCCCCTCCACCGCCGCCAGCCCGGCCGAAGCCACTTCCAGCGCCGGGGCGCCGGGGCGCTTGGCCCACTCGTGGCGCAGCAGCGCCTCCGCCATGGGGCTGCGGCAGGTATTGCCGGTGCAGACAAACAAGATCTTGATTTTCCTTTCGGCCATATTTATCACCTAGACCTTGATGGTGCGGGCGGCGGCCCGGCGCAGCCGGTTCATCAATGCGGCACCCAGACCCCGCGCAGAAACTCCCTCGGCCAGGATGAGATCCACCCCCTGCGCATCAAAGCCACGTAGAACTTGATAGAGGCGCTTTGCCGCCCGGCGGAGCCCCTCGGGCTCCGTTGGAGCCCGCAGCAGGCCCACCTTTAAGCCCTTTTTTCGATAGTGCCGGGCCAGGGCGGCCAGCAGCGCCCGCCTCCTGGGCCGGGCCCCGGCAACAAGGAGCAGGGGCGCCCGGGGAGCATAGTGGCGGTACTTCATCCCCGGGGAAGGGGGCGTTCCATCCTTGCAGCCCTGCGCCACCGCCACGGGGACACCGAGAACGGCCTCCAGCTGCTCCCTGGTAATGGCGCCGGGGCGCAGGATCAGGGGGTGGCTGCCGCTCAAGTCGAGCACCGTCGACTCAAGGCCCACCTGGCAGGGCCCCCCGTCGATGACGGCGTCGATCTTACCGGCCAGGTCTTCAAGCACGTGGCGAAGCGACGTCGGGCTGGGCCGCCCGGAGCGGTTGGCGCTAGGAGCGGCTATGGGTACCCCGGCAGCGCGGATAAGGCTTAACGCCACGGGGTGGGCGGGCATGCGCACCGCCACCGTGGGCAAGCCGGCGCTCACCTCCGGGGGGATCTTATCCGAGCGGGGCAGCACCAGGCTGAGCGGGCCGGGCCAGAAGCGCTTCATCAGATGGAGGGCTCCCGGGGGAAGGCTCGCGGCGCTCTCCTTAACCTGATCCAGGCCGGCTACGTGCACGATGAGCGGATTGTCCGCGGGCCGCCCCTTGGCCTTAAAAATCTTTTTCACCGCGCTCCTGTCCGTAGCCGCGGCGCCCAGTCCGTATACCGTCTCCGTAGGAAAGGCCACCAGCCCGCCGCGGCGGATGAGCCTGGCAGCGACAAGCACCGACTTCCTGCTGCCAGGGAGAACGAGGGTTTGATTAATCCGCAGCACTTTGGGCATCTCTTTCCTCCGCGGCCCGCCGGCACACTTAAAATTCTTCCACTACCAGCTGGGCGATGTTGGTGGCATGGTCGGCAACCCGCTCCAGGTTGCTCAACACGTCCAGGTAGATCACCCCCGAGGGGGGGTAGCACTTCTTGGTGTTTATTCTTTCAATATGGGCTTTCCGCAAAACCTTCTCCAGGAGGTCCACCTCGTCATCCTCAACCATGACCATGCGGGCAAGGGCTTTGTCTTCCTTCTCGAAAGCCTGGATGGCCCGCTCCAGCATGATATTAATCTTTTCATAAATCAAGCTGAGCTCTTCTATGGCCTGCTCGGAAAAGGGGAGCCTCTCCTCAACCTTGATCTCCGCCAGCTGCTTGATATTGTGAGCATGGTCGCCGATCCTCTCAAGATCGTTTGCCGCGGACATAAAGCGCCCCACAGTCTTGGACTGGGTCTCGGTTAGTGCGTTCTGGGAAAGCTCGGCGAGGAAAACGTTGATTCCCTCCTCGAGACTGTCGAGGAGATCTTCCATCTGCTCAATATGCGCCCCCTTTTTCAGGTCATTTTTAACAAATGCTTGTACCGCTTCGCCAATCATCTCGCGGGCGATCATGGCCATGCGAAGCAGCTCTTTTTGGGCCCCCCG
>JAAZIN010000120.1 GCA_012800855.1 Bacillota bacterium | reverse complement strand
CCTTCTGGGGGTTAAACCACTTAACCCGACCTTGCATTAAATAACCTCCTAGAAACCCCGCCGCAGCAGGGCGAATTTCACCTCGACATTAACATATAATTGAGGCAAATGCAAGTTGGAAAAAAATGCTTTTGTTGAACCGGCCCCTTTGCTGGGGTATATTGATCCCAGGCCGTTAATTAAAGCGCCGGCCGTTGAAGTTTCAAGGCCGGCACGAGGGTGTGAGATAATGGTTGTCGGTGTGGGAGTGGACCTGGTTTCCGTCGCCCGGGTGGAGAGGGCTTACCGCCGCCGCCCGCGGCGTTTTCTGCGACGCATCTTCAGCGCCGCCGAGCTTTCCCTGCTCCTGCCGCGGCGGGCCTTCTTTCCGGCCATGGCGGCTCGTTTTGCCGCCAAGGAGGCGGTTTTGAAAGCCATCGGCTGCGGCGCCGGGCCGGCATCGTGGAAGGAAGTGGAGATCATTGCCCCGCCGGGGAGGGAGCCGCAGGTGCGGCTGTCGGGGGTTGCCGCCCGCCTGGCGGAGGAGAGGGGGATCGGCAGGATCGCCCTCTCCATGACCCACGAGCCGCCCTTTGCCGGAGCCATTGCCGTTGCTTGCCGCTCTCAAAACCGGGAAGCTTGAGCCTTTTCCCTGCTTTCCCGGCCTCCTACTTCCGGTTTTTGACCTCCATTAAGAGGCCGCCGGCCAGGATGATGCGCACCTGGCGCGGCGTCAGGTTGTGCCGCGCCTGGAAGCTGTAGCCCTGCGTCCGGTTGATGATGGTGACGCTGCCTCTCTCAAGCTGCTCCCGCAGCCGGTCAATTTCCAGGACGTCATCCTGCCGCAGCCGGTCGTAGTCGGCCGGCGAATCGAAGACGAGGGGAATGATCCCGAAATTGACCAGGTTGGTATGGTGGATGCGGGCAAAGGACTTGGCCAGGACCGCCTTGATCCCCAGGTACATGGGCGCCAGGGCGGCATGCTCCCGGCTGGAACCCTGGCCGTAGTTCTCCCCGCCCACGATAATGCCGCTGCCGGTCTGGCGGGCTCGTCGGGCGAAGCTTTCATCCAGCGGGGCGAAAACGTATTCGCTCATGGCGGGAATGTTGGAGCGCAGCGGCAGGATCTTCGTCCCTGCCGGCATGATCTGGTCGGTGGTGATGTTGTCGCCCGTCTTCAGGAGGACGGTCATGACCAGCTTCTCCGGCGGCGGGCTGTTCAGCGGCACCGGCTTGATGTTGGGGCCGCGGATGATCTCCACGCCGCTGCCGTCCTCGGGCGGGCTGATGATCATGCGGTCGTCGATTACCGGGGGCGGCGCCGGGGGCAGCTTGGGGAATTCGCCCAGCTCGCGGGGATCCACGATGCGGCCGTAGAGGGCGCTGGCCGCCGCCGCCGCCGGGCCGACGAGGTAGACGGAGGCGTCCGCCGTGCCGCAGCGCCCGCGGAAGTTGCGGTTGAAGGTGCGCAGGGATACGCCGCCGGAGGGAGGCGCCTGGCCCATGCCAATGCAGGGGCCGCAGGCCGGTTCGAGGATCCTCGCTCCCGCCGCAATGAGCTTCTCCAAGGCGCCGCTGCGCGCCAGCATCAGCATGACCTGGCGCGAGCCGGGAGCGATGACCAGGCTGACCTGCGGGTGGACCGTTTTCCCGTCGAGAATCTCCGCCACCAGGAGAAGATCCTCGAAGGAGGAGTTGGTGCAACTGCCGATGATCACCTGGTCCACGGGGATGGGCTCGAGTTCGCGGATGGGTTTAACCGCGTCGGGGCTGTGCGGGCAGGCGGCCAGCGGCTCCAGCTTGTCCAGCTCGATGGTGATTTCGCCGTCGTAGGCGGCGCCGGGGTCGGCCTGCAGCTCCCTCCAGGATTCTTCCCGCCCCTGGGCCTGGAGAAAGCGGCGGGTGACCTCGTCGCTGGGGAAGATGGAGGTGGTTGCGCCCAGCTCCGCGCCCATGTTCGTAATTGTCGCCCTCTCGTGCACAGACAGCCCCTTCACCCCGGGGCCGCCGTATTCCAGGATCCGGCCCACGCCTCCCTTAACCGTAAGGCGGCGCAGCAGCTCCAGGATGACGTCCTTGGCCCCGGTCCAGGAGGGCAGCTGGCCCACCAGGTTAACCCGCAGCACCTCGGGCATGTTCAGGTAAAAGGGGCCGCCGGCCATGGCCACGGCCACGTCCAGGCCTCCCGCGCCGATGGCCAGCATGCCCAGGCCGCCGGCGGTAGGGGTGTGGCTGTCGGAGCCGAGCAGGGTTTTCCCCGGGACGCCGAACCGCTCCAGGTGAACCTGGTGGCAAATGCCGTTGCCCGGCCTGGAGAAGTAGATGCCGTAGCGGGCCGCCACCGACTGCAGGTAGCGGTGGTCGTCGGCGTTTTCAAAGCTGCCCTGGAGGGTATTATGATCGACGTAGCTCACCGAGAGCTCCGTGCGGACGCGATCCATGCCCAGCGCCTCAAACTGCAGGTAAGCCATGGTGCCGGTGGCATCCTGGGTTAAAGTCTGGTCAATGCGGATGGCAATCTCCTCTCCCTTCTGCAGCCGGCCGGAGAGAAGGTGTGCCTTCAATATTTTTCCTGTGAGGTGCTCCGCCATTTCGCCAGCCTCCTTTTTCGCTAAACTATAGCAGAAGAACCCCGCCGGGGTCAAATAATACCCTCCCAAT
>JAAZIN010000119.1 GCA_012800855.1 Bacillota bacterium | reverse complement strand
AGCAGGAAACAGGAAGGAGGAGACAAGAAGAAGGAAAAATGGAGGGGAAGTGGGAGGCGTTTGCCGGAGGGAGATTGAAATACGGAAATAAGAAGGCGTCGGAAATACTTGCAGGGGCGGTCCATGGGTCGCCCGAACCTGTGGCACAGGAGAAATTGTTTAGTGAAGAGCAGCCACCTGTCCCGCGGGCGGGCATGGAAACCCGCCCCTACGCCGGGCGGGCATGGAAGCGCGCCCCCACACGTCATCCTGTGGGCAGCGAAGGCTCTCCCAACTAGGCGGCGTTTAGGCAATATTACCCGTCACCTGAGCACGATGAGGGCATCGGCGGCGACGGCACCCTCGCCCTCGGGATAGAGGATGAGGGGGTTGATATCGAGCTCGGCAATCTCGTCGCCCAGCTCCACCGCCATGCGGGAGAGGCGCATCAGGATCTCAACAAGGGCCTCCCGGTCCCGCGGCGGCTGCCCCCGCACACCGTCAAGGAGAGCCTTCCCCTGGATCTCCGCGATCATCTCCCGCGCGTCCTCTTCTCTTAAAGGAGCGACGCGAAGCGCCACATCCTTGAGCAGCTCCACGTAGATGCCGCCGAGGCCGAAGAGGATGGTGGGTCCGAAAATGGGATCCCTTTTCATGCCCAAAATAACTTCCAGGCCCGGTGGGAGCATCTCCTGGACCAGGACCCCCTCCAGCCTGGCCGCGGGCTTGTAGCTCCGGGCCCGCTTAATGATGAGATCGTAAGCCTTCTCCACGGCAGCCCTGTTCTCCAGGTTCAGGACGACCCCGCCCGCTTCGGTCTTATGTAGAATGTCCGGCGACTCTACCTTCAGGACAACGGGGTAGCCCATCTCCTCCGCCGCCGCCACCGCCTCGGCAGCAGAATGGGCCAGCTTCTCACGGGTAACGGGAATGCCGTACGCCCTCAATATCTCCTTGGAGAGGGATTCGGTAAGGCTGCGTTCCCTGGACCGCCGGATCACCTCCAGGGCGCGCTGCTTCTCCACGCCGGGGCGGTATTCGGGGAAGGCGCCGGCCTTTTCCGTTTTCTTGACCCAGTCGGCCAGGGCGGCAAGAGCCCAGAGCCCGCTGGGCACATGCTCGATTACCGGCACGCCGGCGCGGATCATCTTCTCCCGCGCTTCGACGGCAAAGTCCTGGCCGGTGGGCCAGGTAAAGACTACCAGCGGCTTGCTGGTGGCATAATAGACATCGATGATCTTCTGCGCCGCGTCGGGATCAGGCATAAGCAGGTTGTAGAAAAATGCCCCCATGTGCACCCGGGGATCCTCCATCACGGTACGTATGGCCCGCTGGAAGAGAGTCTGGTCGGTGAAGATGGCCGAGGTGAGGTCAACAGGATTGGCCACGGCCCCGTATGGGGGGAAGAACTGGCGCAGGCTGTGCTGCGTCTTCTCCGTGAGGCGGACCACTTCCAGGCCAAATTGGGGACACTTGTCGGCCACCACCACCCCGCCGCCGCCGGAGATGGTGATCACGCCGATGTTCTTTCCCGCAGGCATGCGCCCGGCGGCATGGAGAAGGAAGAGCGCATTCATCTGCTCCACGTCGTCGGCGCGCACGGCCCCGAACTGCTTGAACACCCCGTCGTAGACCCGGTCTTCACCAACGAGGGCCCCGGTGTGCGAAGCGGCCGCCGTGGCGCCGGCGGCGGTGCGGCCCACCTTTTGAAAGGCCACCAGCTTGCGCCTTTGCAGGGCCTTGTGAAGGGCCTCCATGAAGAGTCGCCCGTCACGCTGCAGCCCCTCGATGTAGCCGCCGATGAGCCCCACTTCCTGGCGCTCCACCAGGTAGCTTAAAACCTCGGCAAAGCTGATATCGGCTTCATTGCCGGTGCTGACAAAATAATTGAAGCCCACGGAATGCTGCAGCACCATCTGGTAGATGATGGCGCCAAGGCCGCCGCTCTGAGTGATGTAGGAAAGCTTCTCCGGGTAAAAGAGGCCGCTGGGCTTGTCGTGAAACATGAAGCAGGGAACGCTGCCATTGTAGAGGTTCATAACCCCCAGGCAGTTGGGCCCGAGAATGCGCATCCCCGAACTCTGGGCCAGGCGGCGCATCTCATCCTGGACCTTTCTGCCGCTTTCATCCACCTCGGCAAATCCCGAGGTGAAGACTACGGCTACCTTGACCCCGGCTGCGGCGCATTGCCGCAGCGCCTCCATGGTCGCGGCAGCGGGCACCCCTATGATGGCCAGATCCACCGGGCCGGGGATATCGGCCAGGGTGGGGTAGCACTTCCACCCGCCCACCTGGTCGTACTTGGGGTTGACCGGGTAAACCTTGCCGCTATACCCGTAGAGGGTCAACAGGGCAATGGGAATGCCGCTGGGTTTGACCAGGTTCTGGCTGGCCCCGACAATGGCAATGGAAGAAGGGTAGAAGAGGGGATCAAGCTCCGCCTGCAGATCCCTCTCCAATTCTTGCTTTGACCTGGCAGTCAATGAGATTACCCCCTCGCCTCCGATTGGTAAGCATTTTTACTATGAAAGCCACGCTATAAAGTATTTTACCCCATCTCATCAATTTTTGGTATATTTTTAATCTAAAATTATCAATGGCTAAACTTAATTAACTCAATTACAGCAACCGTGCTAATAATTATTTTTATAAATGGCATAATGTGACATAATATACATATATTTAATGGCCATACTTAGTAAAAAAACGTTTAAAGCTAAATTATTATATTATGTGCTATAATACTTTTACCAAGATCGAAGCCGAGAGGAGGCGCGCCAAGAGTGGCTGAGAAAAAGGTCCCGTTGAGCAGTTCTCGGAAAGGCGCTGATAAAGAAGATAAAAAGCATCGGTTTCCGAAGTTGAAAATTAATCGGAAAACTCTTAAGATAACAGCCCTGGTAATCCTCATCCTGGTTGCGGTCACGGGCCTCGGTGTTGCCGGCGTGCTCATAAGCTATGCCGCTTCCGCGCCCAAGCTGGATCCGGCCGCCCTGGAAGCGGTGGAGGCGTCTTACATTTTCGACCGTGAAGACCGCGAAATAGCCCAGCTTCATGCTGCCGAAAAGCGGGTCATCGTTCCCATTGAAGAGATCCCGGAGCAGCTTCAGAATGCCTTTATCGCCATAGAGGACGAGCGTTTTTTCAGGCACAAGGGTGTGGACCTGATGGGTCTCGCACGCGCCGTGCTGGTCAATATCCGTGAAGGGAGCTATGCCCAGGGCGCCAGCACTATTACCCAGCAGTTGATCCGCAATGCCATGCTTGACCCAGGGAAGAGGATCCAGCGCAAGGTCCAGGAAATCTGGCTGTCCTTGCAGCTGGAGCGCATTTACAGCAAGAAAGAAATCTTAGAGATGTACCTGAACCGGATCTGTTTCGGCCATGGCGTCTACGGGGTGGAGGCGGCCGCCCGCTTCTATTTTGACAAGAGCATCGATGAGCTTAGCCTAGCTGAATCAGCCCTGCTGGCCGGAATCGTCCGCCTGCCCGAATACGACAATCCCTTCTACGACGAAGAGAGATCCATCAACCGGATGAAGCTGGTGCTCGGTAACATGAAGCGCCTGGGCTACATCAGCGAGGAGGACTACCAGGCGGCTATCGCCGAGGAGCTAGAATTCGCCGAGCCGAAACCCGTCACGTACCCGTACCCTTACTTCATCGATTACGTGGTCCATCACGAGCTCATCGATATCCTCACGGATTTGCCTGAAATCGGAACCGTGGAGGATGCTTACGAGGTCATCTACAACGGCGGGCTCAAGGTCTTTACCACCCTGAGCCCGGAATACCAGGCCCACGTGGAAAAGGTGCTTAACCGCGCCGAACTCTACCCTCGCACCATCTACATCAACATGCCCAAGCTGCGCGAGGCGGTTAAGGCCAACAACGGCCGGCTGCCTTCCGATTATCCCAATGCCTACATTGACGAGGAAAACGGCATCCCCCAGCCGCAGTCGGCGCTGGTGCTGGCCGATCCCAAAACCGGCGAGGTCCTGGCCCTGGGAGGCGGCCGGGAGTACAGCAAGAACCGGAATGAACTGCTGCGCTTCCTAAGCCCGCGCCAGCCCGGTTCGGCGATCAAGCCGGTAATCGCTTACAGCCCCGCTTTTGAAAAGGGCCTCCTGGGGGCCGGTTCGGTGCTGGATGATTCTCCGCTCATCGGGCCGCAGGGCTGGCGGCCGGAAAACTACGCCGGCAACTTCCAGGGCATGGTCACCGTCCGCCGCGCCCTTGCCTGGTCGTACAACATCCCTGCGATCAGGGCATACACGGAGCACACCGGGCTGCAGGAAGGCGCAAGGCAGGCTTACCGGATGGGCCTCTCCACCTACAACCCCCAGGAAAATAACCCCGTGCCCAGCTGGGCCATCGGCTCCCGCGAGGTAACCGCGCTGGAGATGGCCCAGGCCTACGCCGTCTTCGCCAACAACGGGGTGAAGATGCCGCTCCATACCGTGCGGCGCATCGAGGATCGCAACGGCAATGTTATCTACGAGCACAAGGCCGAGCCGGAGCAGGTGCTTTCCCGCGAGGCGGTATTCATCACCACCAGCATCCTGCGGGACGTGGTCACCTCCACCACCGCCAGGGGACTCTCGGGACTGGGCCGGCCCCTCGCCGCCAAAACGGGGACCACTGATGATGCCCGGGACATCTACCTGGCAGCCTATGCCCCGAATATCGTGGCCACCTTTTGGATGGGCTACGACATCAAGGACATGGGGAAGATTGTCAGCGGCTGGAACTGGTCCTCCGGCATACTGCGCGAAGTGTTCAGAGAGGTATTCAAGACGCTGCCACTGGAAAACTTCCCCTCGCCGCCCTCGGGAGTGGTCCGGGTGGAGGTGTGCACAAAATCCGGCCTCCGGCCTACCGATCTCTGCCGCCAAGCAGGAACGGTAACGGCCGACTACTTCCTGAGAAATCATGCGCCCAACCTGACCTGTGACCTGCACGTGGAGGTAGACATCTGCCAGGCCTCGGGACTCCTGGCCGGGGAGCACTGCCCCCCCGACCAGGTGGTTAAGGAGATTCGATTCAACCGGCCGGAGTTTATTGTCACCGACGGAAGATGGCCCAGGGGAGCCGGGCGCAAGCCGCTGGATGCCGCGGAAATGCCGCCTGAAGAAACCTGCGACATCCACGGTGAATATCCCGGAGCATTCTTATACTTCACCGCCAATCCTGTAGGGGGTCAGGTGGAGCTGTCCTGGGAATACGGCGGCGAAACGCCGGAAGGATTTCTTATCTACCGCCAGCTTAAAGACGACAGCGGCACTGAAGCGGAGCTAATTGCCAGGGCGAGAAAAAATGATAAATCCTACCGCGATAGAAATGTGCCGCCGGGTACATATGTCTACACCATATATGCCTTTAACCAGCATGGCAGCCGCTCCCAGCCGGCCTCGGTGGAGGTAACGGTGCCGGAACAGCCCCAGGGTAAGCCGCTCACGCTGCGCCTGAACTACGGAGAGGGGCGCGTAATGATCACGTGGGAGGTGCAGGCGGGCCTCATGGCGGATGAATTCCGCGTCTATCGCGGCGACAAGCCCAACGACCCCATCTGCACCGTTAGCGCGGGCGGGCAATACTACTGTGAAGATGCCGATGTCCAGCCGGGTCAAAGGTATAGCTATGAAGTCGTCGCCTTGGCCGGCGGCCAGCCCTTGGCCTCGGCAAAAGCTTCCATCAACGTTCCCGGCAACGGCGGAGAAAAAGAGAACAGCAACAGGTTTTTTGACTGGGACTGGGACCTGGATCGCCTGCGCGACTTCCTCTCTGCCTCCCTGGGACGCCTCGTAGCAGCCCAGGGTAAAGCCTGGCCGTGAGACATTTTGGGGAATCACAGTGCTTCAAGAGGGCTGTCCAGATGGGCAGCCCTTTATGCTGTTTGACGGTTGGACGGCCTGGAGGGCCCGCGCTTCGCCCAGGACGACATGCCTACAGAGGGTTTTCCAGCTGCAGGGTTCGCCCGCTTTGCACCGTCTTATATAAGGGAGAACAAAGGAGGAGAGCGTTTGGAACCTGGATGGATCGAGAGAGCCGCGGCCGGCGATGAAGAAGCCTTTGCTGATCTCATCGAACAGTTTAAAGGCTACCTCATGGCCGCAATCCTGCCCATTGTCCGCGATCCCAGCGATGCTCAGGATGTGCTGCAGGAAGCTTTCTGGCAGATCTACCGCTCTCTTCCCGGCTACCGCGGCGGCAACCTGAAATTCTGGCTGGCCCGCATCGCCACCCGCAAGGCCATCGACTGGCGCAGGCAGCAGGAGCGGCGCAGCAGAGAGCTTCTTCACCACTCTCCGGGAGACATGGACAGCACCACGGCCCTCTCGGCGGAAGAAGAATATCTCCGCCGGGCGGCAGCAGGGCGGCTGGCCGCGCTCCTGCGGGACCTGCCCCCGCCCTACCGCGCCACCATCACCGGCTACTTCCTGGAGGGGAAAAGCTACCGCCAGCTGGCCAAGGAAGCGGGGGTCAGCATAAAAACGGTGGAGTCCCGGCTCTACCGGGCCCGGATGCTGCTGAAGAACAAATGCAGGGAGGGGCTGTAAAGTGAAACATTACCATGGCCGGGCATGGCTTTTATACCGGCAAAACCGCATCGGCGAGGAGGAGCGCCGCCTCATGGAAGAGCACCTTGCTTCATGCGACCTCTGCCTGCAAAGATACCTCGACGCGGGGACGGAGCAGGATGCTCTCCTGGCCGAGCTGCTGCTGCCCCCGGATTTCAGCGACCGGGTTAAAGAGATGATCAGGTCCAGAAGGTGGCAGGCCTACAAAAAACAGCGCTCCCGCTCCCTGGCCAACTATGCCGTCGCCGCGGCAATCACCCTGGTCTTAATGAGCAGCGGCATCTTCGACCTCTGCGCCAGGGAACTCCCCGGCATTCTTGCGGAGACGGGGCAAATCCCCCGGGCCATCGAGAAGACGGTTCAGTGGGATGCCGGCCGTCTCCTGGAGAACGCCCGCACACAGCTTGAAAAATTACGCCAAAGCAAGGAGGAATAAGCATGCCCAAAAAAAGCAAGCTGGCCACGATCATCCTCTCGGCGCTACCGGGGGTGGGGCACATGTACCTGGGCTGGATGCAGAGAGGTCTCTTGTTCATGCTCGCCTTCTTCCTGACCATCTTTCTCATGGACTGGGTGGGTCTATCCCTGTTCACCTATTTGCTGCCGGTGATCTGGTTTTACAGCCTCTTCGATGCCCTGCAGTGCTATGACCGGGAGCCGCCCGGCCCGGCAGAGGAGCCCTTTATCTGGAACTATGAAAAACAGCGGCTGGTCGGGATCGGCCTTATCATCATCGGAGGCCTGATTCTCTTAAACAGGCTGGCCGTACCCCTGCTGCTGGAGTATTTCACCTACCAGACGCTGCGCTTAATCACCTCATCCCTGGTGGCGCTGCTGTTTATCGCCGGCGGCATCCGCCTGGCCTGGGGCAAGCCCATTCCGCTGCCCCGGCTGCAGGGCGAAAAGATGCGACAGCCAAGCTCCTCATTGACGGGGCATGAAAAACACGCCCCCCGGCAGCCGCTGCCGCCGGAAAGCAGCCCCGCTCCTGCTCCGGGGACATCGCTGCAGGAGGAGGAGTAGACGATGAGGCAGTGGCGCGTTGGCTCTTTCTCCATGGGCTTGATCCTGGTGCTCCTGGGCGTGGGGCTGCTCATCGAACCTTTCGGCGGTGCCTCCCGATCCCTGGAGCTTGTGCTCAACTGGTGGCCGCTAGCACTCATCCTGCTGGGAGCCGAGATCATAGCGGCAAGCTTGTTGACCCCAAAACTGCAGTTTAAGCTCAAATACGACGGCTGGTCCATAGTGCTGGTGGCGGTCCTCATCGTTTTCTGCCTGGCAACCTATGCCCTTTCTTACACCGGCGTGATCCCTGAAGTCCGGGAGGCCCTCTCCATCGCCGAGCACTCCTGCACCATCCCGGATCAGGAGATCGACCTTGCCGGGGTAAAAAAGCTGATCCTTTCAGCCCGCGGCAGCAACCTCGAATTGCACACCATCTCCGGCGATAAGCTCACCATCCTTGGACAGGCCACCATAATGGCCCCTTCCGCCGAAGCGGCCCGCGAGTTGGCCAAAGAGGCTGAAGCCGAGGTGAAGAAGGTGGGGGATAAGCTTTACATCCAGATAAACCCCGTGCCCGGGCATGGGAATATCTTCAGGAGCAGCAGGGGCAGCTCGGGCAGGGCCATTTTTATTCCCCACCACCTGGCCCTGGAGCTTTCCTGCTCCGGCTACGAAGATGACATTAAATTAAATCTCGATGCCCTGACTGCGCCCTGGTCCGTGGCCAGTGAAGGGCCGGTGCGGGTGAACCTGGTTCCCCATCTTGATATAATCCTCTCCGGCTCGGTGAGCTGGTCAAGGGAAAGCCTAACCGGCAACGCCGGCTGGGAATATACTTCTGAAGAGGATCCCGGCAGGGGGCCGTATCAAGGGGCCTCCGGCAAAATCACGCTGGGGCAGGGCCGCTGGTCGCTGGCAATTTTCAGCAAGCAGTCCATTGAGGCCAATATCCTGCAAGTCCAGTAAAGCCGGAGCCGGTGCGGGAATCCTTTTTCCAGGTGGCATGTAAGCACACCCTTCAGGCTTGTACCTGTAATACCCCATCTATTTATTCACCCTCCGGCGGGGGGGCGCTCCAGCTGTAGCTATTGCCCTCCCGCCGGCAGAGACATTTTCCTGGGGGAAGGTTGAAAAGGGCCTGGGCAATCCGCGTTGCCGGCTGCTGGTAAGCGCCGCAGCTGCTGCCGTAAAGGCGCCGCCCCTCCCTCTCCAGCTCACGCCAGGCACGGGGAAACTCCATGCGGAATTCCTGCACCAGCTGGGAGGTGGTCTTATAAACTCCCGGCTCCAGCAGCGTTAAAAGCAGCTTCTCCAGCTCGCGCTTCTCCAATTTAAATCCCCCACGTCCTGGGCCGGCATAGAATATTGGGTTTTGGGTCCACAAGGCATGGCCTGGAAAGGGGGCTGCCCCCAAAGGGCAGCACTGTGCAAGCCAAATTGCAAGGAGCTCCTCTAGCTCATCTGCCTTCCCGTTCCGGGGCCGCCGACAAGGGTCACGATGGTAACGCCGCTGCCGCCTTCCGCGACCCCGCCGCTGCGCATCGATTTTACCAGGGGGTGATCGCGCAGGTAGGCGCGAAGCCCCTCCTTCAGCCTGCCTGTCCCCTTGCCGTGGATCACCGTGACCTGCTCCAGCCCGGCCCACAGGGCATCATCGAGAAACTTATCCACCAGAGGGATGGCCTCTTCCACAGTTTTGCCGTGCAAGTTGATCTCCGGCCGGATGTCAAGCTCCTTCTTCACGGTGTAGGAAATGCGCACCGGCGGCTCCTTTTCGGCCGGGGGCCCCTCCCAGCGGCGGAGCTCGCTTTGCGGCAGGTGCACACGCATCGTGCCCACCTGCACCAGCGCCTCATCCCCGGACAAGGCGAGGATCTCCCCCTTCTGCCGCAGGCTCTGCACGTATACCGTCTTCCCCACGGCCAGTTCGGCAGCGGGCAGGGCGGGAGCTTCCTCCACTTCAAGCCCGGATTCGATCTCGCCCTGCAGCTGCTGCAGCTCGCGGCGGGCTTCCTCGGTCCGCTCCAGCGCCTCGCGACCACCCCCGGCGGCATGCAGCCGGCGCAGTTCGCGGATGAGCCCCTCCGTCGTCAGCCTGGCCCGCCGCACCAGGGCGCGAGCCTCGGCGCGCGCCTCCTCGATGATCTTCTGCCGCTTCGCGCGCAGCTGCTCGCGTTCCGCCTCCAGCTCGCGCCGCAGCGACGCCGCCCGCGCCCGCTCCGCGGAGGCCTCGTCGCTCTCCCGGGCCAGCCGCTGCCGCTCTCCCACCAGGCTGGCAATGACCGATTCAATGTCCTCGTGGCCCTGCGTCAAGTAGCCCCGCGCCTCGGCCAGCACCTCCGGGGGGAGCCCCAGCTTCTCCGCGATGACAAGGGCGTTGCTCCGCCCGGGCACCCCCTGCAGCAGCCGGTAGGTGGGGGCCAGCGTCTCCTCGTCAAACTCCATGGCCGCGTTCTGCATCCCCTCCTGCACTTGGGCAAAGAGCTTCAGCTCGTTGATGTGTGTCGTGGCCACGGTCAGCCCGCCCTTGCGGGCCAGCGCGGAGAGAATGGCCATGGCCAGGGAGGCTCCCTCGGAGGGGTCGGTGCCCGCCCCCAGCTCGTCCAGGAGGGCCAGCGAGGCGGGGCCGTGCTGCTCCAGGATGGAGATGATGTTTTTCAGGTGCCCCGAGAAGGTGCTCAGCGACTGCTCTATGCTCTGCTCATCGCCGATATCGGCGCGGATGGTATCAAAGACGGAGAGGATGCTGCCGCGCTCCGCGGGGATGTGGAGGCCGCACTGGGCCATTATCGCCAGCAGGCCGATTGTTTTCAGCGTCACCGTTTTCCCCCCGGTGTTGGGGCCGGTGATGACCAGGACGCGACAGTGTTCATCCATGGACACCGTCAGCGGAACCGCCGCCGCGCCCAGGAGGGGGTGGCGCGCCTGCTCCAGGTAAAGCTGCGGGCCGCCCTGGAGCAGCAGCTGCGGCGGGGCGGCATTCTGTTCCAGGCTGAGGCGGCCGCGGGCCATAATGAAGTCCAGCCGGCCGTAGAGCGCGCAGTCGCTGCGCAGGGCGGCGGCAGATTCCGCCACCCGGCTGCTGAGCTGCCGCAGGATGCGCTCAATTTCCCGGGCAATCTCGTGGCGCAGGCCGGAGAGCTCGTTCTGCAGCTGCACCACCGGCAGCGGCTCGATAAAGAGGGTGGCCCCGCTGGCCGACTGGTCATGCACCACGCCGCTGACCTGCTGGCGGTATTCCTGCTTAACCGGCAGGACAAAGCGGTTGCCGCGGATGGTAATGAGCGGCTCCTGCAGCAGGCGGCGCTGGGCGGGATCCCGCAGGTAGGAATCCAGCTTCTCGCGGATGGCCTCCTGCAGGCGCCGCTCGCGGCGGCGCAGCGCGGCCAGGTGGGGAGAGGCGCTGTCGAGGATCTCCCCCTCGGCATCGACGGACTGATCCAGCTCGCGTCCCAGGGCCTCGCATCCCTCCAGCCGGGCGGCCAGCCCTGCCAGGAGGGGGTAGCTTTCGGCATTCTTGCTCTCCTTGAAAAAGCGCCGGCAGCGCTGCACCCCCTTGATGAGCCTGCCTATGGCCGCCAGCTCCTTCCCCTGGAGCAGCCCCCCTTTTTCGGAGCGCGCCACCAGGGGGGTAATATCGTCGACGGCCGCCGGGGAAAAGGAACTCCTGGCGCAGAGCAGCCTTCCCTCCTCCGTCTCCTGCAGGAGCCGCTCCACCATCTCCCGGTCCGCGGTGGGCAGGAGCGATTCCGCCGCCTCCCGCCCCATGGGGGTGGCTGCCAGCCCGGCCAGCCTCCGCCGGATGGTATCGAATTCAAGGGATTTTATTTCCCGCTCGGTGATGACATCATTCACGATAACCGCTTATCTCCTTGAAACGCAGGGATTGTCTTTTATGTAGAAGCGAAGCAGCTTATCCGCGGCCCGGTTGATCCCGATGCGTGGCGATACGGCCACCTCTTCCGCCTTCACCGGGGTGCCGGCGGCAATCCAGAGAGGAGGGCGGCGCAGGTCATGTCCATTGAGGGAGCCGTCGATGGCCAGCGCCTGGCAGAGCCGGCCCGGGCCGCCGGCCAGGTGCCGCGCCCCCTTTCCCGGTCCGCGGCGCCGCTCCATCAGGTCAATCCCGTAAAGCGGCTCCAGGGCCCGCACCAGGACAGCCTCGCCGCTGCCTTCCGGGCCGGTGACCACGTTGAAACAGTAATGGACGCCGTAGATGAAATAGACGTAGGCATGACCGGGGGGGCCGAACATGACCGCATTGCGCCTCGTCTTTCCGTGGGAGGCGTGGCAGGCGGGGTCGTCCTTGCTCAGGTAGGCCTCCGTCTCCACGATTATTCCCGCGGCCAGGCCCTCGGGGGTCTCACGGCAGAGAATGTGCCCCAGCAGGGCGCGGGCCACGCTTACCGTATCGCGATCCCGGTAAAATGAAGCCTCCAGGGGCTGCAGCTGCAAGGTTGCTTCATCCTCTCAGGCGGCGCTTCCAGCTTAGGGCTTCCCGTATCCGCTCCAGGGGGAGGGTATTGAGAATGTCTTCCGCCTCCAGCCAGCCGCGCCGCGCCGCCGTGACCCCGTAAACCATGTCCTGCATCGTAGCCGTGGAGTGGGCATCGGTGTTCACCAGCAGGGGCACCCCCTTGCGGCGGGCCAGGCGGTGGTACTTTTCCGAGAGGTCGAGCCGCAGCGGCGAAGCGTTGATTTCCAGGATGGTGCCCGTATCCGCCGCCTTGTCGATAAGCCGCTCCACGTCAACCTCGTAGCCGCCGCGGCTGCCGATGAGGCGGCCGGTGGGATGGCCGATTATTTGCACGGCGGGGTGCTCCATGGCCCGGCAGATGCGGGCGGTCATCTCCTCGCGCCCCTGCCGGAAATTGCTGTGCACCGAGGCAATGACCACGTCGAGCTCGCCGAGGATTTCGTCGGGCAGGTCCAGGCTGCCGTCGGCGTGAATGTCCACCTCCACGCCGGTAAAGATGTAGCAGCCGCCGGCCCGGCGCAGCTCTTTTACCTGCTGCACCTGCCGCGCCAGCTGCTCCAGGGAAAGCCCCCCAGCAATTTTCAGCGAAGGGGAATGATCCGTGATGGCGATATACTCGTAGCCCATCCGCCCCGCGGCGGCGTGCATCTCTTCCAGGGAGGCATTGCCGTCGCTCCAGCTGCTGTGCAGGTGGAGGTCGCCCCGGATCTGGGAGAGCTCAACGAGGCGGGGCAGCTTTCCGGCGGCGGCTCTTTCCAGCTCGGCGCTCCCTTCCCTCAACTCGGGAGGGATAAAGGGCAGCCCCAGGGCCCGGTAAAGCTCTCCCTCCTCCTTGAGAGGCACCCGGCGGCCCTCCTTCAGCAGGGCGTCGCCGCTCAGCTGGAAGCCCCTCCCGGCCGCGTATGCCTGCAGCTGCTCCCAGTGCGCCGCCGAAGCAGTGAGCTCCGCCAGGCGAGTGGGATATTCCTCCGCGGAACAAAGCACAACACGGGCGGGCAGTCCCACCAGGGTGGCCAGCTTAAAGCCGCCGGGCGCGGGCTCCAGGCTGCCCACCCCGGGCAGCTTGCGGAGCTGCTCCGCCAGGTGCTCCCGCGCCTGCTCATCCAGCGCGGCCACGACCACCACTTCCGCAACCGTCTCCGTGCCGCGCCTCACCTCACCGGCGGGAGAGCAGCACAGGACAAAAGGCAGCTGCAGGAGAAAAGAGTGCAGCTGTTCGGCCAGGGGCAGGGCCACGCCGCGGTGGAAGCGCTCCGGCTCGGCGGCACGGTGAGCGAAGAAGTGGAGCACCTTGTCCTGCAGCGCCTTCCCCAGCCCGGGCAGTTCGGCCACCTTGCCCTGCCGCGCCGCCTCCTCCAGCTGGGCCAGGTTTTCCAGCTTCAGCTCCTGCACCAGCTTCCCCGCCGTCCTGAAGCCCACGCCGGGAATGGAGAAGAGAGTGAGCAGCTCCGGCGGGACCTCCTTTTCCAGCCGGGCCAGAAAAGAACTCTGCCCGGTGGCGACCAATTCCTTGATCTTCGAGGAGAGCGCCTTGCCGATGCCGGGGATTTGCTCAAGGCGATCCTCTGCGATTATCTGGGCCAGGGGCTCCGAGAGGCGGACAATCTGCCGCGCCGCCTGGCTGTAAGCTCTTATCTTAAAGCTGTCTTCGCCCTTTAACGCCAGCAGCCCGGCCATTCTCTCCAGGGCTGCGGCTACTTCCCAATTCTCCAATGCCGTCAAGCGTCCTTTCTCAGATTCCCTCGCCGGGACGGCTGCCCAGCAGCAAATTGATCAGAACTTCCTTAACCTCGCCATATGCTAGCGGCAGCTGCTGGGCCAGGTATCCTGCCACCACGGAGCCGTTAAGGGCCTCCGTTAAAAAGGACAGCGGCAGCAGCGACACGGCGCTGATTATGGCGAAATCAATGAGCAGCCCGATGAGCAGGCCCAAAAGGGCCCCGCCCAACCGGTTAAAAAAACCAATGACGGGGATCTTGTTGGCCGCGGTAAGCCAGTGGAGCAGCAGCCGGAAAACAATGAGCAGGACGAGCAAGATCGCCAGGAAGGTTATGGCTGCGGCGGCAAGGCCCATCATGTCTTCCACCGTGAGGGCCATCCCGAAGCGCTGCAGCACTTCTTCATAGGGCAAAAAGTAATCGGGCTTGAGGTAGGCGGCCACGTACCCGCTCAAGTACCGGCTCCCCAGGAAAGCCAGGGCCAGGGCAATAAAAAATCCAAAGAGATTGAAAAGCTGCTTCAGCGCCCCCTGGATCAGCCCCCCGATAAGATAGAAGGCGGCGATGCCGAGGAGCAGGTAATCAAACCAGTTCATCTTCTCCCTCCCTATCCCTCTCTTCATCATGGAAGCGGGGGTGCTCTTGTCTTGCTTTCAGCAGCTCGTCAGCCAGGTTGAGCGCCGCCAGCACGGCAATTTTATATCCGCTCAGCTGCCTGTTCTTCTCCGCCAGGGAGCGCATCAGCCGGTCCACGTAGCGGGCCGCCTCTTCCAGCGATTCCGGCGAGCCGCTGCCCCTGATGGTATATTCTTCCCCCATTATGGTTACCGTTACCCGGTTTTTCGGCTTCTCATCCACCACAATTATGCTTCCTCCTGCCCGGCAGCCGGCTTTTGCTCATCTATTTCGTGAAAAGTGACCGATATCCTGCCGCTTTAGCGGCGCAGCTCCGCTCCCAGCCGGGCAAGGGCGGCCTCAATATCCGCCTGGGCAGCATTGATCTCCGCCTCGGTAAGGGTGCGCTGGGGATGGCGGAAGGTGATGGTAAAGGCTAGGCTGCGCTTGCCTGCCGGGATTTGCGCGCCCTCGTAAAGATCGAAGAGAGCCACCTTTTCCACCAGGCCGCCGCCCGCTTCATAGATGCAGCGCTCCAGCTTTTCGGCAGGCATGGAGCGGGGGACCAGCACGGCAATGTCCCGCAGCCCCGCGGGGTAGCGCGGCAGCGGCGCCACGCGCGGTACGAGGTTGGCCTTTGCAATGAGCAGATCCAGGTCCAGTTCGGCGACGGTGGCCGGCTGCGGGTAGTCCCACGCCTCGGCCACCTCCGGCCGCAGTTCCCCGATAAAGCCCGCTTCTTCTTCCCCAATCATGATCGCCGCCGCCCTGGTGGGATGGGCAAAGGGCAGCTCCGCCGGGAGATAGCGCACCCCGGCAATGCCAAAGCGATGCAGGAGCGCCTCCACCGCCCCCTTCAGCACGAAAAAGCCAGCCGGCTGCGAGGGACTGTACCAGTTCGCCTCGGGGAACTGGCCGGTGGCTCCCAGGGAGAGGCGCAGCTTCTCCTGGGGCAGCTCCGCCAGGGGCAGCTGCCGCGGCAGGAAGACCGCCCCGATTTCAAAAAGCAGCTGGTTCATCTCCCGCTGGTGAAAATTGTACTGCATCGTCTTAAGGATGCCCGGCAGCAGGGTGGTGCGCATGATGCTCTGCTCCTCGGAGAGGGGATTCTGCAAAGGGATGGCCTGAAGGCGGTAGTCGCCCTCCGGCAGGCGCAGGCTGCGCAGCTCCGCTGGGCTGATGAAGGAGTAGGTAATGATCTCGTTAAAGCCGCAGGCCGTCAAGGTATCCCGGGCCAGACCCTGCAGCCTCCCCGGCAGCCCCTCGCGGCTTTCCTGCATCTCACCGCGCGGCAGGGTGGCGGGGATCTTCTCGTAGCCATAAAGGCGGGCCACCTCCTCCACCACGTCCTCCTCCAAGGAGATGTCGCCGCGCCGCAGCGGCACCGTCACCTCGAAGCTGCGCCCCGCCGGATCCACGGCAAAGCCCAGCCGCTCTAAGATCTCTCTCACCTCTTCCGGCGTTATCTTCATGCCCAGTATCTCGCTCATCCGGTGCGGGCGCACGGTCACCCGTCGAGGTTCAACGGGAGCGGGATTGCTGTCCAGCAGACCGCGGAGCACCTTCCCCCCCGCCAGCTGGGCCATGAGCAGCGCCGCCCGCCCGGAGGCCTCCGCCACCCATTGAGGATTTACTCCCCGCTCGAAGCGCTGCGAGGCCTCGGAGGGAATGCCGTAGCGGCGGGAGGTGCGCCGGATATTGGCGGCGTTGAACAGCGCCGCCTCGAGCAGGACGCGCCGCGTGGAAGGCTTGATCTCCGAGCTCTCGCCGCCCATGACCCCGCCCAGGGCCACCGGCCCCGCGGCGTCGGCGATGACGAGAACCTCCTCGTCGAGCGAGCGCTCCACCCCGTCAAGGGTGACCAGGATCTCACCGGGGCGGGCCCGGCGGACAATGATCCTGCCCCCGCGGATGAGCTGGAAGTCAAAGGCATGCAGCGGCTGGCCGTATTCCCACATGACGTAGTTGGTGATATCGACAATATTGCTGATGGGGCGCAGACCGGCCTTGAGCAGGCGCAGCTGCATCCAGAGAGGCGACGGCCCCACAGCGATATCGTCGATCACCCGCGCCGTGTAGCGGGAGCAGAGTGAGGGCTCCTCTACCTCCACCTGCAGCACCTCGGAGGTAGGCTCCTCCCCCTCCGGCGGCGACGCCGGGGGATGCTTCACCGCGGCGCCGGTAAGCGCCGCCACCTCGTAAGCTACCCCCAGCATGCCCAGGCAATCGGCCCGGTTGGGCGTGAGGTCGAGAACCAGGATGGGGTCGTCCAGCCCCAGGGCTTCACCGAGAGGCTGCCCCGTTTTGACGTCAGGGTCAAGTATGAGAATACCGTCGGGCGAGCCCAGCTCCAGGCCCAGCTCCTCTCCCGAGCAGAGCATGCCCTCGGATCTTACGCCACGGATCTCCGCCGCTTCAATGGGGCCCCTTCCCGGCAGCACGGCCCCGGGAAGGGCCAGGGGCACCTTCTGTCCGGCGGCGATGTTGGGGGCGCCGCAGACAACCTGCAGCGCCGGGCCGCCGCCGGGATCAACCGCAGCTATGGAAAGATTGCTGCTGCCGGGATGAGGCGCCAGCGAGACAATCTCGCCCACCACCACGCGGGCCGGCAGTTCGGCCAGCCTCTCTACCGCATCAACCTCGATGCCGGCATGGGTCAGCTGCTCCGCCAGCTCCTCCGGCGAGAGCCCCAGGTCGATATATTCTTTCAACCAGCTGTATGGAATGCGCATCTCCGTTATACCTCCCTTGCATGGTCTCGCTTTCATTAAAGCAGCTCCACCCAGGCCAAGGCTGCCCTGTTTCGATTCCCCGGGGCAACGGCCCCGGCTCTAGCGAAACTGCTTCAGGAAGCGCAGGTCGTTGGCAAAGAAAAGGCGGATGTCGTCGATGCCGTACTTAATCATGGCAATGCGCTCCACCCCCATCCCGAAGGCGAAGCCGGTCACATCTTCGGGATCGTAGCCGCTCACTTCAAGCACCCGGGGGTGGACCATGCCGCATCCGAGAATCTCCAGCC
This sequence comes from Bacillota bacterium, assembly GCA_012800855.1. Taxonomy (GTDB): domain Bacteria; phylum Bacillota; class Dethiobacteria; order DTU022; family DTU022; genus JAAZIN01. Next base: position 16,532 of record JAAZIN010000119.1, on the reverse strand, counting down.
AGCCGGAGTGGCCGCAGACCCGGCAGCCCTCGCCGCGGCAGATGATGCAGGCAATATCCACCTCGGCGCTGGGCTCGGTAAAGGGAAAGAAGCTGGGCCGCAGCCGGATGCGCTGATCGGGGCCGAACATCTCCCGGGCAAAGAGGAGCAGCGTCCCCTTAAGGTCGGCAAAGGTGACCCCGCGATCCACGGCCAGCCCTTCCACCTGGTGGAACATGGGCGAGTGGGTGGCATCGTCGTCGCGGCGGTAGACCTTGCCCGGGGCGATGATGCGCACCGGCAGGTGCGGCGCCTTCTTCTCCATGGTCCGCACCTGCACGGGCGAAGTGTGCGTGCGCAGAAGTATCTGCGGCGTAAAGTAAAAAGAATCCTGCATATCCCTTGCCGGGTGGTCTGCAGGGATGTTCAAGGCTTCAAAATTGTAGTATTCGCTCTCAATCTCCGGGCCCCGCGCCACCTGGAAGCCGAGGCCGGTAAAAATGGCGGTAATCTCCTCCAGGACCAAGGTGAGGGGATGCTTGCGCCCCAGCTTGAAGGGAGCGCCGGGCAAGGTTACATCAATGCGCTCTTCTTCGATGCGAGCTGCCGCGGCCGCCGCGCGGAGCTCCTCTTCCTTGCGGCGAAGGAGCTCTTCAAGCTTCTTCCGGAGGCTGTTGGCCTTCTGCCCCGCCGCCGGGCGCTGCTCTGGGGGCAGGTCGCCCATCCGGCGCAGCAGCGCCGTGAGTGCTCCCTTCTTGCCCAGGTAGCGCACGCGCAGCTCCTTCAACGCCTCCATGTCCTGCGCAGCTTCGATCTCCCGCAGGGCTTCCTCTTCCAGTTGAGCAATCTGATCGAGCAAGCCTCTACCGCTCCTTTCATTTCTATCTTAAAAAAAAGCTTTCGCCTTGAGGGACGAAAGCTTTCCTTCCGCGGTACCACCCGACTTAGCCGCAAAAGCGGCTCCACTCTGATCATCAATAACGGGATGACCCGTCGCAGGCCTACTGGGCTGCAGGGGCCGTTCAGCCGGAAGCTCCGGAGCGAACTTCAGCGGGTGGCGCCGGACGGGGCTTGCAGTCGCGGCCCCGCCTCCCTGGGCGGCCCCTTCTCCGCCTACTCCTCTCCTTCATCGCATTGGTAAATATTTTTAATGAATTATAACACAGCCCCCCTGCAAAAACAACCTGCCCCCGCCTGGACAACGGCGACGTACCTTTTTGTCCCGCTTTGCTGGAGGTAAAAGTGGGAGAAAGGCGCAATGGGAATGCAATTCATTCGCGGCGCTGGCGGAGCGCCTCGTAGAGGAGGAGGGCGCCGGCAACAGCGGCATTCAGCGAATCGAGGGGGGAAAGCAGGGGAATGGAGACGGCCAGGTCCGCCGCCGCCGCCAGTTCCGGCGAAAGGCCTCCGCCTTCGCTGCCGATGAGAAAGGCCGCCTTTTTGCGCAGGTCCACCTCCCAGTAAAGCCGCCCATCCCGGGGCTGGGCCGCCAGCACCTGCATGCCGCCGCCCTGGAGCAGCTTTACCAGCTGCAGGGGCTCTTCCGCCACCGCCGGTGGAAGGTGGAAAACGGCGCCGGCCGAAGCCCGCAGCGCCTTGGGGCTATATGGATCCACGGAACCCGGGGTATAGAAGATGGCGTCTGCACCGGCGGCAGCGGCGGTGCGCACCAGCGTGCCCATGTTGCCGGGATCCTGGAGCCGATCCAGGATCAGGACCAGGGAAGGCTGCCTCCCGGCAATGGCCGAAGGCTCCGGCAGGATGAAGGGGACAATGGCCGCCACTTCCTGGGGGCTTTCCGTATCGGCCAGCCTGGCAAAAAGAGAAGGCGGCAGGAGATACTTCCTTGCTTTCTCCGGCAAGGAAGCAACCACTTCGCCGCCGTTTCCTTCAAGAAAATCGCGGGTGAAAAATACGACTTCAGGGGTCAGCCCCGCCGCCAGCGCCTCTTGAAGCAGGTGCGGCCCCTCCAGCGCCAGCTTGCCGGCGCTGCGGCGGTACTTGCGGCTGCCGGCGAGGCGTCGGTATTCTTTTACATACCTGTTGCCGCTGCTGCGGATCTCTTTAACCGGCACATCAAACCCAGCCCATTTTTTTCAATGCTTTATTGTCGCCAACGGCGATGATGAGATCGCCCTCCTTGATTATATCCTCCCCGCCGGGAGAAATATTGGTCTTCCCGTCCTTGCTCCGCAAAGCAATCACATTTATGCCGAAACGCGCCCGTAAGTTCAACTCCTGGAGAGAACGTCCCACCATCTCTGCAGGCGCGGTTACTTCCACCACGTTGCTGCTGGAGGAAAGTTCAATCAAGTCGACAATGTTGAATGCGCTCAGGCTATGGGCCAGCTTCTGTCCCATGTCTTTCTCCGGGAATACGACCCGGTTGACACCAATCTTGGAAAGGACCTTGCCGTGCATCTCCGTGTGCGCCCTGGCCACGACAAAGCGGGCTCCCATCTCGATGAGCAGGATGCAGGTCATAATCGAGGATTGGAGATCATGGCCAATGGCCACGACGATGACATCAAACTCCCTCACCCCCAGCGAGCTCAAGGCGGCCTCGCTGGTAGCATCCGCCTGGAGGGCATGGGCGACGGATTTGCTAATCTCCTGCACCCGCGACGGGTTGATATCCACAACGGTTACATCATGCCCCAGCTCATAAAGGGTTGTGGCTACGCTGGAACCGAAACGGCCGGCCCCGATCACCAGATATTGCTTGGACACTTCAAACACCTCCCCTTCTTCATCCCAGGACAGGGGCGGCTAACTTCAGGGAAATAACGGGGCAAGGCCCTGCCACCATCCGCCCCGGAAATGCAGGACATTCTATGCGGAGAGGGCTAGCTGTGCTTTTTGGCCACTTGAACCAGCCTGCTGAAACCGTCCTGGTCATGAACGGCCATCTCGGCAAGCATCTTCCGGTTGATTTCCACGTCCGCTTTCTTCAGCCCGCTGATAAAACGGCTGTAGGAGATCCCATTGGAGCGCGCGGCGGCGTTAATGCGCGCGATCCACAGCCTGCGGAAATCTCTTTTACGCTGCCGGCGGTCCCGGTAGGCGTAAAAGAGCGATTTCATCACCTGCTGCTTTGCCGTGCGATATAGCCTGCTCTTGCCCCCGTAGTATCCCTTTGCCAGCTTCAATACTCTTTTGCGTCTCCGGCGGGCAACCGGTCCTCTTTTGACGCGGGGCATGGCTGCGACCTCCTTTCTTGACTAGGGCAATAGCCTCTCTACACGCTTGTAGTCGGAAGGGCTAACCAGAGTTGATTGGCGAAGCCTTCTCTTCCGGCGGGCGCATTTTTTCGTGAGGAGGTGGCTTTTGAAAGCGTGAAAGCGCTTGAACTTTCCACTCCCCGTTCTCTTGAAACGTTTCGCTGCCCCCCGGTGTGTTTTCATCTTGGGCATTGCTCTTATCTCCTTCTACTATGATTTAGGGGACAAAATCATGATCATGTTGCGCCCCTCTAGCTTGGCACTGCGTTCGACAACGGCGCAATCCTGCAGCGCCCGTGCCATCTCTTCGCAAAGGCGCTTGGCCATCTCCGGATGCGCCAGCTCCCGGCCCCGGAACATCACGGTGACCTTAACCTTGTCGCCGCTTTCCAGGAAGCGGCGCGTGCTCCTTAATTTCACCTCAAAGTCGTGCTTTTCAATCTTTGGACGGAGCCTGATCTCTTTTATCGTAACCATCTTCTGCTTCTTGCGGGCTTCGCGCTCCCTCTTGCTCTGCTCGTACTTATACTTGCCAAAGTCCATCAGCCGGCATACGGGCGGATTCTCGTTGGGAGCTACATTTACCAGGTCCATCCTCTTTTGCCGGGCTATTTCCAGAGCATCCTGGAGCGCCATCACCCCGATCTGGGTGCCGTCCACATCGATGACGCGCACTTCCCGGGCCTTAATTTGCTCATTGACGGGCAAGTTTTTGGTAATCTTTTTCACCTCCTGCCATGGCATTCCCCCATTTAATCTAATTAACAAATATGAGCAGGTAAAAGCACCTGCCCACCAATCCCGCAGTTGGCCTGGATAACCCTGGCAGCAGCATCACTCCACGCGCCCCAGGGTGAGAAGCAGTGGCTTCTACTTCTTCTTTCAGCAGATTAATTATTTTTTTGTTGCTGATTGGAGCATACCAAAAGATGCCCCAGAGGTCAATTTATTTTTTTTCTTCTATCTCCTCTCTAAGGCGGGCGATAAAATTATCCAGGGAACAGGGACCGAGGTCGCCCTCCTCGCGGTGGCGCACCGCCACCTGCTTCGCGGCGGCTTCCCGCTCCCCTAACACCAGCATGTAGGGAATCTTCTTCAGCTGCGCCTCCCTGATCTTGTAGCCCACCTTCTCGCTCCGGTCATCCACATAAACCCTGAAATTGGCGCCGCGCAGGGCTTCGTAGACCTCCGCGGCGTAGAGGTGCTGCCTTTCGGTGATGGGAATTACCACCGCCTGCTGCGGGGCCAGCCAGGCCGGGAAGGCGCCGCCATAGTGCTCGATGAGCAGCGCCAGGAAGCGCTCTATGGCCCCGTAGATGACGCGGTGGATCACCACCGGGCAATGCTTCTGGCCGTCGGGGCCGATATAGGAAAGGTCAAACAAGCTGGGCATCTGGAAGTCCAGCTGGATGGTCCCGCATTGCCAGCTGCGGCCAAGGCAGTCTTCCAGGTGAAAGTCGATCTTGGGCCCGTAAAAGGCGCCCTCGCCCTCGTTGATGCGGTAGGGAAGCCCCCTCGCCTGCAGGACCCGCTCGAGAATGGACTCAGCCCGGTTCCACATCTCGATGCTGCCGATGGCCTTGGCCGGCCTGGTACTCAACTCCACGCGGTAGTTGAAGCCGAACACGCGGTAAAAGCGATCGATCATGTCAATGACGCCGGCAACCTCCGACTCGATCTGATCTGGGGTCATGAAGATGTGGGCGTCGTCCTGGGTAAAGCTGCGCACGCGCAGCAGCCCGTGCAGGGTGCCGGAAAGCTCGTGGCGGTGCACCAGGCCCAGCTCGGCAATGCGCCGCGGCAGGTCGCGGTAGCTGTGCATGCGCGAGCGGTAAACGAGCATCGCACCGGGGCAGTTCATCGGCTTGACGGCATAATCTTCTCCGTCAATCTTGGTGAAATACATGTTCTCGCGAAAATGATCCCAGTGGCCGGAATGCTCCCAGAGCTTCCGGTTCAAAATTATGGGAGTGCGGATCTCCTCGTAGCCGGCCCGGCGATGCTCCCGGCGCCAGAAGGAGATGAGCTCCTCGATGATGATCATCCCGTTGTGGTGGAAAAAGGGGAAGCCGGGGCCCTCTTCGTGCAGGCTGAAAAGATCGAGCTCGCGGCCCAGCTTGCGGTGATCCCGCTTCTTCGCCTCCTCCAGCAGCTCCAGGTGCCGCTCCAGCTGCTCGGCGGTGGGGAAGCTGGTGCCGTAAATGCGCTGCAGCATGGGGTTGCGCTCATCGCCCCGCCAGTAGGCGCCGGCAAGCCCGGTTAGCTTAAACGCCCCAATCTTGCCCGTATCGGGCAGGTGGGGTCCGGCGCAGAGATCGACAAACTCGCCCTGCTCGTATATGCTGATGGGTTCATTGTCGGGCAGCTCGGCGATTAATTCGCACTTGTAGGTCTCGCCCTTTTGCCTGAAGAGTTCAAGGGCCTCCTCCCGGCTGATTTCCCGGCGCCTAATGGGCAGCTTTTCCGCGATGATCCGCTTCATCTCCGCTTCAATTTTGTCCAGGTCTTCCGCCGAGATGGGCTCGGGAAACTCGAAATCATAGTAAAAGCCGTTCTCTATCGCCGGGCCGATCCCCAGCTTCGCGTCGGGATAGAGCCTCTTCACGGCCTGGGCCAGGACGTGGCTGGTGCTGTGGCGGTAGATCCTGGCGCCCTGCTCGTCGGTAAAATTCAAAAAAGCGACCTCGCTGTCAGATTCAAGGGAGCTGGTCAGGTCGCGTTCCTTTCCATTGACCAGTGCCGCGATCACACTGTCGCAGCTGTCCTCGTGTTCGCGGCATATATCCAGCAAGCTAACTCCCGCAGAATAGGAGAGTTCCTTCCTCGGCTTTAACCTAACCTTGATCTGCGGCAAAAAGCATGTCCTCCTTCCCTGCTGCAATAGGCTAGCTTAATGATATGACTTGTCCCAACCCCTGTCAAGTTTAGGAGAAGCGAGAGTTGGGAAGCCAGGGGTGATAGGTTAGAGGTAAGAGGTTTGGGGGCTTCCTGGAATGTCGTCCTGAACAAGTGAAGAGCTCCGGGCCATTTACTCCCTCTTTGCCAGGAGGGACTTAATGGTATGGAAGCCCAGGTGGGCAGGGCTTGTCGCCGGTAAGAAGGGGCGCCTTCTCCCGGCGGCAGCGGCTGCAGTCTTCACAGTCAATAAGGCGGTGTTCAAAGATGCGGCGCAGGCTCTCCACCGCCCGGGGATAGCGCTGGGCAACGCTCCGGTGGAGCATGATCCGGCGGGGCGCCACCGACACAAGCATGCTCACAAGGATATCCTCGTAATCGCTCTCATTGTCAAAATCGGCGAGATCAAATTCATCCCATTCCCCGGGATGGACCTGCCTGAAGCGGTGATCGGTAATCCGCACGCGCCCTTTCTGGTCGGCGGTAAGGTGAATGAGCTCTATCTTCGGCTGCTGAAGGCTAAGAAAATACTTCAACAGGCGGATAAATTCCCGGTATTCCCTGTCGGCAAGATAGGTCTCAATGGCTTCTTCAATGACCCGGCACAGCTCGCGGCGGCATTCGTGCAGCCGGAAATTGTAGAACCCTTCGATGTTTAGATGATCATGCGGCCCCTTCAGGTAGGAGAGGATGCTCTTCTCAATAAAGTCCCGGTGAAGCTCCCGGCGCAGCTTTAGCTTTACGCTGTTAAACTTGCGGCAGGCAATGGCGAGGATCTCTTCTCGCTCCTCCTTGCTGAAATAGAAGTAGTGAAAGCGAATGAGATCGCGCAGCAGGTGAACGACCAGGTCCTCCACCAGGTAATGCGATACCAGGGAGGCAACTGCCTTGACAAGGGCCTGCCTGGAGCTGCCGTCGACAGGTTGAGCAGGAAGGAAGCAAAGCAGCTTTCCGGCGCTGCCGCAGTCGCTCCAGGAATAGAGAAAGGGCAGGTTATTAAACAAGGCGCCCTTGCTCTCCAGCCTTCGCTGCAGCTGCTCACAAGAGCGCCTGACCATGATCGAGAGGGTATACACCGGGCCTCCTCCTTCCTGCTTTATTATATGAGGAGGGCCCCCTAGCTACTACCTTCCAACGCTATCATTAAGTGAAGTATTTTTACTAAGCCCTCACCTGAAGGGCCAGGGGCAGCAGATCCATCTCCACCGGCCCCCGGCCGGGCTGCTCTCCGTCCACGTTCAAGAGCGCCTCGGTCTCAATGACCACCTTCCGGCCCCGCACGCTAATAATCTGGGGGTGATCCAGGTGCGTCCCCCGATAGACCTTGGGGAGGTTGACGAGCAGGTTTAGCTTGCTGAGGCTGTGCAAAATCACCACATCGAATAGCCCGTCATCCATCACCGCGTGGGGGGCAATGAACATGCCGCCGCCAAAATAGCGGCCGTTGGCCACGGCCACTTCCGTCACCGGCCCCTCAAACACGGGCTCGTCATCAACGGAGATGGCCATCTGCTGGTTGCGGTAGAGCATGAGGCTGGCGATTGTTCCCCAGAGGAAGGAGATAAAGCCGCCCAGGGCCTTGCTGGTGCGGTTAACCCGGTCCACGGTATCGCCGTCAAGGCCCAGGCCGGCAATGTTGATAAAGTAGCGTATCGCCCGCTCCCCGCGGTGATTGTAGAAATTAATCCGGCCCACATCAACTTTGCGCGGCCGCGCTGCCCGGAATTGTTTTACCGCTGCCGCGGGATCCTTGGGAATGTGCAGTGTTTTGATAAGGTCGCTGCCCGTGCCCATGGAGATGAAAGCGAGCTGCGCTTCGGGGCGCACCGGGCCCTCCGCGGTAAAGAAGCCGTTCATCACCTCGTTGTGCGTCCCATCACCGCCAACCGAAACCACCAGGTCGCAGCCGTCCTGGAGCGCCCGGCGGGTCAACTCCGTGGCATGTTCGGGAGCCTCGGTCATGAAAGCGGTGAAGGAAATCCCCTCACTCTCCATAAAGGCGGCGATCTCCGGCCAACGCCTGGCCGTAGTTCCGTTTGCTGAAGCCGGGTTGACCACTACAGCAGTCTTTAAAGCTTCCAACTCCACACCTCCGTTATCGGTTAATGGTGTCGCCGGCCTGGCCCTCTCTACCGGAGAGCGGCCAGGCCCAGCAGCTCGGCAAGGTCGAGGACCTTACCGCCGCCCACCTGCAGGTTCTCGCGGCAAAAGGGGCAGGAGGTGACTACGGCGTCGGCCGGGGGCAGCTCCTCCAGGCGCCGCCGCGCGATCCCGGCGGAGCGCTCCGGAAAGGTCAGCTGGAACATGGCCCCGCCGCCGCAACAGCGCGTCTCCCGCCCCGCGGGCCGGGCCTCTTTAAGTTCCAGCCCGGGAATGTGCTGCAGCAGCTCGCGCGGCGCCGCGGTCATTTCGGCCACCCGCGCCCAGATACAGGGATCGTGGTAGGTGACGCTGCCAATCCCTTCCGGCGGTGTTATCTTGAGCCGCCCCTGCTGCACCAGCTCGAGGAAATAGGTGGCCGCGTCCACCACGGGCAGGCCCAGCTCACAGCCCCACTGGGGATACCTGGCGGTAAAAGTATGCCAGCACTCAGGGCAGTCGGTAAGCAGCAGGCGGGCGCCGCTTTGCGCGGCGCGGTCGCGGTTCTCCTCTGCCAGTTGCCGGGCCAGCTCCATATCGCCCCATATCTGCGCCGGGTAGCCGCAACAGTACTGGTCCATCACCCGGTAGGAGACCCCGGCGGCTTCAAGCAGCTCCAGCACCAGCTGCGGCGACCGGGGGTGGTTTGCCTGCGCGGTGCAGTTTATAAAATAGAGCACCTCGGGACTGCCGCCCTGCGGCGAAGCCTGGGCCACGGGGCGGGTGCCGTAAGGGCTGCCGAACTTTTTCAAATTGTTCAGGTAAGGCGCCGCGGCGGGCAGAACCATCCCCGGAGGGCGCTCCACCGTGCGCGCCTGGAGCAACTCTTCGCAGAGGTCAAGCTCGGGGAAGGGGCAAAGCAGGCGGCAGCCGCGGCAGCCCAGGCAGGAAGAGACGGCCTCCAGGAGGTCTTCCTCCCAGTCAAGGTGCCCCTCTAGCAGCAGGTGGGCCAGTCGGGCCTTGCCGGAGGGGGAAACGGCTTCGCGACCGTACTCCTTGTCTACAGGGCATTCACAGCGGCACATGTTGGGGCAAAGTGCACAATCCAGCAGCAGTTTGCGGTTTACTCCGGCCATTTTTTCACCTCCCCCAGGCCCAGCTTGCCCGGATTCATAATTCCCTGCGGGTCGAAGGCATCCTTAATCATGCGCAGCGCCTCCAGCGCCTGTCCATGCTCCTGCGCCATCCAGAGCCCCCGGTGCAGGCCCACGCCGTGATGGTGGCTGATGGCGCCTCCCAGGGCGAGGCAGCTGTCCATGGCCGCGTTCCAGAGACGGCGGTAATACTCCCTCTTGTCGCCCGGCGGAAAGCCCACCAGGGTAAGGTAAAGGGCCGCTCCCTCGGGGTAGACATGGGAATAGTGGCCGGTGGCCAGCACCGTCCCCTCCACCTCCAGGAGCGCCTTCTGCATGGCATGATAGATCTCCGCTGCCTTGCTCCAGCTGGTGGTCACTTCAATGGTATCGACAACGGCACCCTGCCGGAAAAGCTTGGAGGCCAGGCTCACGTTGAAGCGGGTCTCCAGCCAGCGCTCCACGGGGGCAGGGCCTGCCGCAACACCCCCCTCTTCGCGGGCCAGCCTGGCCGCCAGCTCATCTTCGGCGGCGACAATCCCGGCAGCGCCCTCGAAGAGGTAGATTAAGATGACATGGCCCGCCGGAACCTCGCAGTCGGGAAAGTGATGCGCCGTCTCGGCGGGATCGTAGAGGCGCACCACCGCGGGGCGAGCCCCCGCCTGGACCAGCCGGCGGATGGCCTCCAGGGCCCGCTCGATGTTCTCAAAGATGTAGGAGCTGTAGATGCGCTTTTCCGGGTAAGGCCAGATCCGCAGGGTGATGGCGGTAATTACCCCCAAGGTCCCCTCGGAGCCGATGAAAAGGTGATCCACCCGCGGACCCGTGGCGGTGCGGGGCAGCTTGCGGCCCCGGATCACCTTCCCATCGGGCAGCACCGCCTCCAGGGCGACGACCATGTCCTCGATCTTGCCGTAGCGCGTGGAAAAAGTCCCCGCCGCCCGGCAGGCCACCCATCCCCCCACAGTGGAGCAGCGCAGGGACTGGGGAAAATGCCCCCCGGTGAAGCCGTGCCGGTTAAGGTATTCCTCGTAGCGCGCTCCGTTCAGGCCGGGCTCGACGGTAACCATAAGATTGTCCCGGTCCAGCTCCAGCACCCTGTCCATCCGCTTCATGTCCAGCGCAATGCCGCCCTGCAGCGGCACGGCCCCGCCGAGCGCCCCAGAGCCCTCGCCGTAGGGGGTGACCGGAATGTTGTGCTCGCCGGCCAGCCTGAGCACCGCGGCCACCTCGGAAGTGCTGCGCGGCCAGACCACCAGGTCCGGCAAAGCCGGGGCCTTTCCTTCCAGGAACCAGAGTGTCCCCATGGGCCAGTAATCGCGGCAGGTGGCCAGCCGGTCGGCTCCGCTTGCTGAGACGCCATCATCGCCCACGATATGGCGGAGCTTCTTGGCAATGAGCTCATAATCGGGCGCAGGAAGGCGCTCTTCTTGAATGGTCCTGCTGAGACGTTCAATCAATTGGCATCCTCCTTTCCGTTGGAGGCGGCTGCGTTCTGCCCGCCTTCCCGAAATAGACGGCAAATTGTTTTTACAAGTAAATAATTCTTCTGTTTTCCGCCTTTCCCTTTTCCCGCGCCTCCTTCGCCTAGCCTCTGGTAAAAATTAGCAGGTACTCGTGGACCTTGTTGACGCGAAAAACCGCGGGATAACCCAGGGGACGGAGGCGGTTGTATTCATGGCGCCGGTCCCAGATGATGATGTCTTCCAGCCGGAAGCCAAGGGGCTGCAGGGCCAGGGTGAGATCCATGTGCAGGGGATAGAAGCGGTTTTTCTTGCGCAGGTCCATAATCACGACCACGCAGGCGCGGCCCGGTTTTAACACGGCGTGCACCTCGGCAAAGACCTGGGCCAGCTTTTTGAGGAAGGATTGGTAATCGGCAGCCCGGCCCAGGTCGGCCGCGCAGTCGCCGTAAGCGCGCGGCTGGCGGCGGTCGGCGGAGCGCTTCTCCAGGAGGATGTCCCAGTAGGGCGGCGAGGTGAGGATAAAATCGACGGAGTTGGGTTCCAGGTAGTGGCGCAGGTTGAGGGCGCTGTCATGGTAAAGGCAGGGCTGTAAAGAGCTGCCGGCGGGCGGGGCGGCCTCTTCGGAGCGGAGCCGCCGCTCAAAGAGCTCCAGGTAGTGCGCGTAGATCTCGAAGCCCACGCCCCTGCGGCCAAGATTGTAGGCGCCGAGGAGGGTCGTCCCCGTCCCGGCAAAGGGGTCGAGCACCACTTCCCCCGGCACGGCGGTAAAGATCTCGATGCAGCGCTCGGCCAGCTCCAGGGGGAAGGAAGCCGGGTGGTTCAGCCGCAGCTCCGCAGCGGACTTGCGCAGGTCGCTCCATATGCTGATGCTGTAGCGGGTCCAGGTCTTCCCATCCAAACGGTTGCATCGCTTCCTCCCTTCGCTGATGGCTTTCACCCCCGGGAAATCTATTCGCAGCGACGGAGGCATAAACCTGCTAAAAAAATAGAGCCGTTATTTTCTCTAAAAAAGCTGCCGTTTTTGTTTTTACAACTCCGGATAATGAATATCAATGAATATATGATATACAATTCGGGAACAGGCGGCACTGGGAGGAACGGCATGTCGAGAAGCACTGTTGTTTATTTCCTGGCGCTATGCGCTGTTGTACTTCTCCCGGTTACCGGGTGCTTGCGGGCGCAAAACGAATCAAGTGGGGAGGAACTGGCGGCAAAGCTGCACCATGCTCTCATTGAGGAAATGGATTATGTCTCAGATATCCGGGTCTTAAAGTTTATCAGCTTCGAGAACAGGAATTTTGTCCTGTATTATTACAAGGTGGGCCAAATGGAAAATGAGCATTTGATGCATTTCGAAATAATAAACGACCGGGTCGTCCTAGACAACGGGCCAGGGAATATGATTACCGCCACCGAAGAGGAGCAGCTCACTGTTTCCGGCTATGCTTTTAGCGAACCCAGCGCAACCGGGGAAGAAAACTGGATTTATCTGGTTTACGGCCACTCCATGAACCCTAAAATTCGTAAAGTGGAAGTTGATTTTATTGGCGGTGAAATCAAAAGCCAGGAAATTGACGGCTTGGGCGGTTACATCATTCCAATTAAGGTTCAACATTATCCGGGATTTATAGAAATAAGGGGCCTGGACAAGGACAACAATGTTGCATATAGGTTCCCCTAGGTTGAATAGCACCTTGTAATTTCAAGCCCGGATCTCGTGGCACCGCTACAGCTGCAGCTCCACCACGTCCCCGTCGGAAAGGACGTAGTCCCGCGGCACCGCCTGGCCGTCAAAGCGGGCCGATCCCCAGACCAGGGCGCTTTTCAGCCTCTTGGGAAAATCTTTGTGTACCATCTCCGCAAAATCGAGCACAGTGCTCCCTTTTCTCAGGATAAAGGGGCGCTCCTTGTCGGGAGGCCGGCCGGGAGCTTTCCCGTAGATCCGGATCACTCCCAGGATGTCGAAGAGCTTCCGGCGCAGTTGGTCCAGCCCCTGGCCGTGGCAGGAGACAGCCCCAATCTCCAAATCGGGCCTCAATTCGCGCAATAGCTGCAAATTTTCTTCGCTTTCCGGCAGGTCGCACTTGGTAGCCACGATGAGAAAGGGCACCGGGGCGATGATCTCGCCTTCTTCAGAGAGGTCGATCACCTCCCGCTCCTGTAGCAGCTGCAGCATCCCCTCCAGCTGGTCCAGGCATTCCGGCGAGGCGGCGTCGATGACGATGAGAAGGGCATCGGCCGCCTTGAAGGTGCCGGTCAGGCCGGGGGGAATGGCTTCGGGCGTCACCGGCGGGGTGTCGACAAGCTGGACATGGGTATCTTCGTATGGCATCATCCCCGCCACGGGCACCGAGGTGGCGTAGGGGTAGTCGGTCACCTTCACCTTGGCGCGGGTGAGGGCCCCCACCAGGGCGGACTTGCCGCAGTTGGGGTAGCCGGCCAGGACCACCTGCCCCGCCCCCTCCTTCTCCACGGCAAAGGGATCGAAGCCCTTGGCCTGCTTCTTCTTCTTTTTCTCTTCGCGCAGGCGGGCCAGGCGTCTTTTGATATCGGCCTGGAGCTTCTCTGTCCCCTTGTGCTTGGGGATCACCGCGAGCATCTCGTGCAGCGCCGCCTCCTTCTCTTCGGGCGTGCGGGCGCGGCGGTATCGCTCTTCGGCGGCATGATACTGCGGGGTAAGATTAGCCGGCACAGTCTACCCTCCCTGAACAACCGGTATTAGTTATGAAAAAGAGCAGCTCCTGCTGCTCTTCAATATGGTGCGCCCGGCAGGTTTCGAACCTGCGGCCTCCTGCGCGTCAAGCAGGCGCTCTCCCCCTGAGCTACAGGCGCATGGTTAGCAGTAAAAAAACAACCTGCCTATTCACTTTTTCGCCACCCCTATTATAAAGGGTCTTGTTTAAAAAAACAAGGGGTTAACGCCAATTAGGATCAGTGGGCACGGATAGGGTACAACGCGGCCGCCTCGGGCCGGCTACCGACTCCTGTTACCGCTGGAGCTGTTTACGCAGTTGCATCTTCATGAACTTGTTCAGCGCCCGGTCAAGCTGCCTGCTCTTGGCCAAAACTTCCGGCTCCAGTAGATTCCCTTCCTGCTCAACCAGCTCCGCCAGTTGCAAGCGATAGTATTCAATGCGCTGTCGTAGCTCTTCCATTTGACCTTTCCACATCAAATAATTAAAGATCTTGTTATCCGATTAAATATAGCATTATTTTAAATGCTTGGTCAACCTCCAATTGACTTAATTTTACATATAGGCAATTTGATAAGCCCTATTTGAACAATAATATCCAGCTTTCATGCAATAATGATAGAAGCTGCAACTTCTTTTCGAAAACGGTGTTCGTATTGATAATATTACGGGAGGATATGTCCTTGAAAAAAAAGAAGTATAGATTGATTTCTAAGCAGGGCAAGTGCAAAGGAGTTATGGCACATGAAGCAGATTTTGATTAAGACCAACCGCCTTACAAAGCAATACGGCGCCATTACAGCCGTTAACCAGCTGGACCTCGAGGTTTTTGGCGGCGAGATCTACGGTTTCCTCGGGCCGAACGGCTCCGGCAAGACCACCACCATCCGCATGCTCGCGGGCTTGCTGGAACCGACCTCCGGGGAAGCCTTTATCTGCGGCTACAATCTCAACCGGGAGCCGGCCCGGGCCAAGGCGCTGATCGCCTATGTCCCCGATCATCCCAGGGTATACGGCAAGCTGACTGCACGCGAATTCCTGGCCCTAATGGCCGATCTTTACCGCATGCCGCCGGAATATGCCCGGGATCAGGCCGAACGGCTCCTGACCTTGTTTGAACTGTCCGAGCGGGCCGATGAGCTCCTGGAGGGCTTTTCGCACGGCATGCGCCAAAAGGTGGTGGTGGCGGCGGCCCTGCTCCACCGGCCCAGGGTCCTATTGATGGACGAACCCACCGTGGGCCTCGATCCTCGCAGCGCCCGCCTGCTGAAAGATGTGCTGCAGGAGCTGGCCCGCCAGGGGGAGGCCATCTTCCTCTCCACCCACATCCTCGAAATAGCGGAGCGGATGTGCCACCGCGTGGGCATCCTGAAGGAAGGGCGGCTCATTGCCCAGGGCAGCCCGGAAGAGCTGCGGCAGCAGGCCGGCCGCGCCGGCGGGAGTCTCGAAGATATCTTTCTGGAGCTCACCGGGGGCGCCGAGGATGCCGAGCTCATTCGGAGCCTTGGGGAGGAGGGTGTCAGTTGAAAATCATTCTGCCCTCTCCGCTGGTTGAAGCCCCGCCGCCGCGTCCTTTCTGGCAGGATTTCAAATTGCTCCTGACCGCCCAGCTGCGAGTAACCTGGAACAAGATACGACACTGGCCCCGGAGCGTACGAATAGGGATGGCGATCACCTCCCTGGCCTTTTTGTCCCTGATTGTTTTCCTGGGCCAGCTGTCGTACGGTGTTCTAAGCCAGTTGCCGCCCCATATCGCCCGCGGCTTCCTCTCGCTTATTTTCATGGCTGGATATGGGGCCCTGATATTTTTTGGCATTACCACGGCTTTCGCCACCCTCTACATGTCCGAAGACCTGGATCTGCTTTTCATGGCCCCGGTCTCCACGCGGGCGGTTTTTGCAGTAAAATTGCTGGTCGTAGCCGCCGGCAACAGCATCACCGTGCTAATCTTCATTTTCCTGCCGGCGCTGTTTTTCGGCCTCCTCTTCGGTGCCGCCCCGCTTTTCTATCTTTGGGCGGCTCTGGTCAGCCTGGGCCTCTGGTTATCGGGAATCGCCGTGGCGGCGCTGCTGAACCTGCTGGTAATGCGAATTGTCCCGCCGCACCGCAGCCGCGAAGCCGTAGGGCTGCTCGGCGGCATTGGCGGGGTGTTGATCGCCCTCTTCTTCCAGCTTCCCAATTTGCTTATTCAAAGCGGCCAAAAGATTGACCTCCCAGGCTGGCTTGGCGGGCAGCAAAAGATGCTGCAGGTAATGGATCTCTTCCCCTGGGGCTGGGCTTCCCGGGCCCTGGCCGGCAGCGCCGCCGGCGCCCAGTGGGCCGGCCTAGGCTGGAGCCTGCTGCTGCTGGCGCTGGGAGCGGCAGTTCTGGCCGCAGCCTTTCTGCTGGTGGAGCGGGGCTTCCGCCGCGGCTGGATTTCTTTAAGCCAGGATCAGGGCGGCCGCCGCAGGAAGAAACACCGCCAGCCGAGAAGCAGCGGCGAGCGGGTCCGGTCCGAAGAGAGGCACCCTCTATCTTTAACCGCCACCCAAGAACCCTTCCCAAAAGCTTCCGCATGGCGGGGCATGTGGGCCGTGGCCAAAAAAGATCTGCTCTACCTGAGGCGGGACACCCGCGAATGGTTCGGCTACATGATCCCCCTCATCGTCCTGGCCTTCTTTATCGGCCAGCATATTTTCCTCTTCAGCGACACCTCCCGCTCTTCGCTGGTTACAGTCCTGATTATGTATACAATCATTTTCAGCGGGAACATGGCCGCGCAGTCCTTCGGCCGGGAGGGAGAATCGGATTGGATCTTGAACAGCGTCCCCCTGGCCGGGTGGCCGGTAGTCTGGGGCAAGCTGCTGGCCGCCATTCTGCCCACCCTGGTGCTCATGGAGGCGATGCTGCTGGGAACCGCCCTGGCCACCGGGCTCTCCCGCGGGATGACGCTGCTCATGGCGGCAGGCGCTCTCCTGCTCACATTTGCCGCCAGCGCCATCGGCCTTTTCTTCTCTATCAACAACTGCCGCTACCACCCGGACAATCCCCGGCAGCGCATCACTCCCGGAGCCGCCTGGCTGATGT
>JAAZIN010000118.1 GCA_012800855.1 Bacillota bacterium | reverse complement strand
GGAAGCGGACCGCCCTGCCTTTTTAAAAGCCGTGGCCATTACCGCAGCGGCGGGGGCCCTTTTGTGCATTCTGGGCTACCCCTCGCGGCATGGGCAAACCACCCTTGCCGAAAGCTTCTCCCTGGTAACGCTGGCCTGGCTGCTGGCCGGCTTTTTCGGCGGGCTTCCCTTTTATTTTTATGAAGGCTTTGATGGCACTCTCCTCGATGCCTTCTTTGAAGCCGTCTCCGGCTTTACCACCACCGGGGCGACCCTGATAGCCCCCCTGGAAAGCCTGCCCCGCGGCCTTCTCTTCTGGCGTGCTCTCACCCAGTGGCTGGGGGGCATGGGGATCATCGTGCTCTTTCTTGCCGTCCTGCCCCGCTTCGGTTTCAAAGGCACGGCGCTTTACCGGGCGGAGCTGCCCGGCCCCCTTGCCGAGCGCTTTGCCCCCCGGCTTGCAGAGACGGCGCGCTGGCTCTGGCTCATCTACGTGGCCATGACCGCCCTGCTGGCCCTGCTGCTGGCGCTCTGCGGCTTGAACTTCTACGATGCCCTGGCTCATGCCCTCACTACCATGCCCACGGGAGGCTTCTCCCCCTACAGCGCCAGCATTGCCGCCCTGGAGAACCCGGCGGCAGAAGTGGTGATCACCCTTTTCATGTTCTTGGCCGGAGTGAACTTTACTCTCTATTACCGCCTGCTGCACGGGGAGAGGGGGGCGCTGAAAAGCGAAGAGCTGCGCTTTTACATTGCCGTGCTCGCCGTGGCCGTGGCCCTGGTGGCGGCAAACATCGCCCCTCTTTACGGCGGCGACCTAATGCTTTCCCTGCGGCGGGGCGCCTTCCAGGTGGTCTCCATAGCCACGAGCACCGGCTACGCCTGCGCCGATTTTGATGCTTGGCCTCATTTTTCGCGCCTTCTCCTTTTCTTCCTCATGTTCCTCGGCGCCTGCGGCGGTTCCACCAGCGGGGGGATGAAGCAGGTGCGCCTGCTGCTGCTGCTTAAATATGCCTGGCGGGAGCTGCAGCGTCTGCTCCACCCCTCGTCCGTGGCCGCGGTCAAACTGGACGGCCATGCCGTTTCCGAGGAGACGCTGCGGGGGGTGGCGGGCTTCACCTTCTTCTACATGGTTTTCTTTGTCTTCACTGCCCTCGCCCTGGGCTGGATGAAGCTGGATTTTACTACCGCCGCTTCTGCCGCCGGCGCCGCCCTGGGCAATACCGGCCCCGCCCTGGGCCTGGTTGGGCCCCGCTTTACCTACCAGGCCATTCCCGCCGCCGGCAGGGCGCTTCTGATCCTGATGATGATCATGGGGCGCCTGGAGATTTACACGGTGCTCGTTCTTCTTACGCCCGAATCGCGGCGCCTTTTTCAAAACGGCAGGAGGGGAGGTGGAAAGTAGTTGGTTGGCTACCGGGAAGCCGCTCAGATGATCGCTGCGGGAAAGTTTGTCCCCGTGTACCTCTTTTACGGCGACGAGCCCTTTTTAATCCGGGAGCTTTCCCATCAGCTTGCCGAGGCCTTCCTGGGGGAGGAAGGGGACTTTGGCCGGGAGAAAATTGAGGGGGCGGCGCTGCCGCTGCTCGAGATCCTGCAGCGCCTTGGCGAGGCGAGCCTTTTTGCACCGTGCAAGCTGCTGCTGGTGGATGATCCCCCCTACCTGCTTCCGAAAGGCCGCGAGAGCCGGGAGACGGCGGAGGGAGAAGCGGCGCTCCCGGAGGAGGGCGGGGAGAAGGCCGCGGCGCTGCTGGAGCGCTTTATTGAGCGTGAAGGGGCTGCGGGGGTTCCCTCGCGCATCCTCCTCTTCCGGGCTGCGGCCGTTGACCGGCGCCGCCGCCTCTTCAAAATCCTGGAGAAGGGAGGCCTGGTGGTGGAGTGCGCCCCGCTGCGGGGGCCCGAGCTGGCCCGCTGGATCCGGGAGCGGCTGGCCCGGCGGGGCGTGAAGATGGAGCCCGCCGCGCTGCAGCGCATTCTCTGGAGCGGTGAAAACGACCTTCATTTTCTCTCCAACGAACTGAACAAGTTCTGCGCCTACCTGGGCGAGGGTGAGAAGACCATTACTGCGAAGATGGTGGAGCTGCTCTTTTCCGGAGACATAAAAAGCAGCGTCTTCACCCTTGCCGATGCGCTCAGCGAAGGGAGGCTCGACCGGGCGCTGCAGGTTCTCTCTCACCTGCTTGCAGGGAGGCGCGAAGAGCCGCTGCGCATCTTTTTTATGCTGGTGCGCCATTTCCGCCTCCTGCTTGGCGCCCGCTCCCTGCGCGATGAGAAGGTGCCCCCGGCGCAGCATGCGGCGGCGCTGGGCGTGAAGCCCTTCGAAGCGCGCAAGCTTTACGGCCAAGCGGCCGCCTTCAGCCGTCAATCCCTGGAGGAAATCATCATCTTCCTGCAGCAGTTGGACTACCGCGTCAAGACCGGGCGGGTGAGCCCGGGGCATGCCCTGGAGATGGCCCTGTCCCAGATTCACCACCTGTCGCTCCGCCGCTAGAAAACCAAAATACCGGGGATAGGGAAAAGGGGAACGTTCCTTTTTGTCCCTCTAATGATTAAAATGGCAAGAGAGGTGAACGGTCAAT
>JAAZIN010000117.1 GCA_012800855.1 Bacillota bacterium | reverse complement strand
TGTACAGGCCTCCTTCGAAGTTGCGCAGCACCACCCTGTCGGGCGACTGGGAGATGAGATACTGCGGCGACACGGGGATTTTACCACCGCCGCCGGGCCCGTCGATGCAGAAAGTGGGAACGGCCAGCCCCGAGGTGTGCCCCCGCAGGTACTCGATAATTTCGATGCCTGCCGACACCGAGGTGCGGAAATGCTCGATCCCCTGCGAGAGGTCGCACTGGTAGAGGTAGTAGGGACGGACCCTGATTTTAAGCAGCCCCTGCACCAGCTTCTTCATGACCAGCGGGCAGTCGTTGATGCCGCGCAGCAGCACCGACTGGTTCCCCAGGGGGATGCCCGCATCGGCCAGGCGGGCGCAGGCCTCCGCCGAAACGGGGGTAATCTCCTTCGGGTGGTTGAAGTGGGTGTTTAAAAAGATGGGATGGTACTTCTTCAGCATGCGGCAGAGTTCAGGCGTGATGCGCTGCGGCAGCACCACGGGGGCGCGGGTCCCGAAGCGGATGATCTCCACGTGCGGTATGGCCCTCAGCTCTTTAAGAATGTACTCGATAAAATCGTCATTGATCAGCAGGCCGTCGCCGCCCGAGAGAAGCACGTCGCGCACCACCGGCGTGCGGCGGACATAGTCGATGGCCAGGTCCACCTCTTCCTTGCTGCGGGGCTTGTCGGTAACCCCGGCGAAGCGGCGCCGCGTGCAGTGGCGGCAGTACATGGAGCACTGGTCGGTAACCAGAAGCAGCACGCGGTCGGGATAGCGGTGGGTCAGCCCGGGCACCGGCGAATCCACGTCTTCGTAGAGCGGGTCCGCCATGTCGGAGGCCGCCATCTGCAGCTCCAGGGCCGTGGGAACGGCCTGCTTGCGCACGGGGCAATTGCGGTCATGGGGATCGATGAGCGTGGCATAATAGGGGGTAATGGCCATGCGCAGGGTCTGCAGGCACTGCCTGACCCCTTCTTCTTCCTCGGGAGTGAGGTCGACCACTTGCTTGAGCTCTTCCAGGGTGGTGATGCGATTGGCCACCTGCCAGCGCCAATCGTTCCACTGCTCCTCGGTAACATTCTTCCAAAGGGGTATTTCGCGGTAATCTCGCATGGACACACTTCCTTTCCTTATTTCAAGGCTTGCCGAGCTGCAGCTCGTAAGCCGCCGAATCAGTGGTAAACCCAAGCTTTTCGTAGAGGCTCCGGGCGGGAAGATTGTCATTCAATACCAGCAGCTCCAGCCGGCCCAGTCCCGCCTGCGCCGCCACCTCCTTAATCTTTTCCAGCAGGCGGCGGGCCACTCCCCGCCGGCGGAATTCCGGGGCCACGATGAGATCTTCAATATGGCCGTACCAGTAATCGTTCCAGGTGGAGTAATGGCCGAAGTGCAGGCTGGCGGTTCCCGCCGCCCGGCCATCAACCAAGGCCAGGAAAATAAGAATCCGCTCCGGGTGCCCTATGGCATAGCGGAAGCTGCGCTTTAATATTTCGTCGGGGGCCTCTTTCCGGTAAAAGTGGAGCAGCATCTTCCAGAGAGCGCACACATCCTGCTCATCTTCCAGCCGTGCCTGCCGAATTTCCAGCAATTCTTCCCCGCCTTCCTGCCGGTTTTTCATCACATCCCTCCCCCATTTTCCTTCTGTAAAAATTTCTCCAGCAGCAGCGGTTCTCGTTCTGCCTGCTTCGTGCTGCTTTCCAGGTGCCGGCGGCCCGCAAAAGCGACGCGGTGATTAAAAAAATGTTATCAAGAATCCTGGTATAAGTAAATACACGCAAATACTATGCCATTACTATGGGGCCTCTGGATTAAAATGGGCGCCGGCGAATGCCGGCGCCCTGGGGCCCGCATTTATGCTTCCACTTTCTGGCCACCGGTTTCCACAACTTTAAGATCCACATTCGTGCTCTTGCCCACGAAGCGGACAAAAACGATGAGCGCCGCGATGCCCAGGATAATGGAAATCCAGACCGGAACGCCAAAGCCGGCAGGAATGAAGCCGAATATCCCCGCTACCGCCGCGCCGAGAAGGGCGTAGGGCATCTGGGTGCGAACGTGGTCGATGTGGTCCGAACCGGCCCCGGTGGAAGAAAGGATGGTAGTATCGGAGATGGGCGAACAGTGGTCGCCGAAGATGGCCCCGGTGAGCACAGATGCCAGGGTTGGGATGAGGAGATGCGGGGCCACGGCATTGGCAACCGGGATGGCCAGCGGGGTGACAATACCCATCGTCCCCCAGGATGTCCCCATGGCAAACGCCATCAAGCAGGAGATGAGGAAAATGATCAGCGGCAATAGCTGGTACGGCACCTTCGCCGCCGTCACCAGGCCGACCAGGTAGCTGTCGGCGCCAAGCTCCCCGGTAACCGCGCTGAGCGCCCAGGCGAACACCAGGATGACTAGGGCGGAGAATACTGATTTCGCCCCCGCCATGAGGGTATCAAATGCTTCTTCAAAGCTCATCAGACGCTGCGCCAGGATAAGAATTAGGGTTAGAATAGCGCTGAGCAGGGAGGTCCAGATGAGCACAAGCACCGAATCGGAGGCTCCAATGGCCTCGAGAATGTTATTCGGATCGGCTCCGCCCACATTGACGCCGTGCCAGTAGAGGCCGATAAAGGTGGAGATGACCAGGAAGGCAATGGGCACGATAAAGTTGACCGCACGATAGGGGATCCCCTTCTTCGGCATCAACTCTTCGGTGTCGCCCGCGGCCAGGGGCACGGCCCCATCGCGGAGCAACTTGCCGGTGGTGCGCGTTCTCATTTCAGCATGGTACATGGGTCCAAAATCGCGCAGGGTCACGGCGATGATCACCACCAGGGCCAGGGCAAAAATGCTGTAGAAGCGGTAGGGGATGCTCTGCAAAAAGATGGAATAAGGGCTTGCTTCTACCCCGATCTTGGCAAAGGCTTCCCCGATTATCCCCAGCTCGTAGCCGATCCAGGTTGACATCAACGCCATCGTGGCTACGGGAGCCGCCGTGCTGTCAACAATATAGGAAAGCTTCTCCCGGGAAATGCGCAGCCGGTCGGTCAGCGGGCGGGCCGTGTTTCCGGTAATAAGGGCGCTAGTATAATCGCAGAAGAAGATAATCATTCCAATAG
>JAAZIN010000116.1 GCA_012800855.1 Bacillota bacterium | reverse complement strand
TACTAAACGAACTATTTCCATGAGGAACCTCGACCTCCTTTGGGGGTTTGTTCGAATGTGAGGTTCCTCTTCTATTTCCATATGGAAATATCCTCCATAACCCTACAGTAATTTTACACTAACAAATAGCGTTGAATGGTTTAATCGCGATACATTTTGTTGCGGGCGGGCATGGAAACCCGCCCTTACGATTACATTCGATGGCCTCCTGCAGGATACGCGCGGAGTGAATCCAGCGGGCAGGGGTGGAACACCGCCCCTACCACTTTCCGGGTCTTCGCTTCGCTTAGGATGATAATGAGGGGTTCTTGGAGCCGCGGTATTCCTCTTGGTCAACAAGGCCGGCGATTTCAGCCAAGAAGGGTGATTCTTTGCCCGCGGTGGTAAGCAGGAAGAGGTTTTCAGCGGCACGGGTCATGGCCACGTAGAGCAGGGTGCGGAAGCGCTCGTGGTCCAGCTGAGATTCTTCCTTGTCCAGGCCGTGGCGGCTGATATAGCGCGGGAGCAGCCCGCGCCGCACCCCGGCCACGAAGACTACCGGGAACTCGATCCCCTTGGAGGAGTGAATGGTCATCACCTTGACCTTCTCCTCGAGGATGTTAAAGGCCTGGTCCTTGTGAAAGACGCAGGGGATGCCGCGCCTGTTAAATTCGTCGCAATACTGCCCGCACATATCCCTGGTGGGGCAGAGAACGGCAAAGTCAGAGAGACGAAAATGCCCCCCGCCCACCAGGTCCAGTATTTTTTCGCAGACAAAGCGCAGCTCCCGCTCCTCGAGGTCGCAGGTGACCACGCGGGGGCGGGCCCCGATGCGATGGGACCAGCTGGGCTCAATGAATTCGCGCTCCTGGGTAAGCAGGGTGTTGTGCTCCAGGAGGCGGGTTGCCGCTGCGGCTACCTGCCTGGTATTGCGGTAGTTCTTGCGCAGGATGTAGGTGCGGCCGCGCGCCTCTATGCCCGCCTCTTTCCAGGAGAATCCCCGGCTGTAGATGGTCTGGGAGGCATCGGCCATGACCATGTAGCTGCGATGGGAACGGGGATCGCCGCCTTTGATCAGCTCCCTGGTCAAGCGCAGCTGCACCGGGCTCAAGTCCTGCCCCTCGTCCAGGATGACGTCATCGTAGGGATCGTCAAGCGGATTTTCGATAATCTTCTCCAGACCCACCAGGGGGATATCGCCCCAATCGCAGCGGCCCGCCTCCCGGAGCAGCTCCTGGTAGGAAGTGTAGACGGCCCAGACCGCCCGGCGGTAGGCCGGAGGCAGGGGCGTGTTTCGCCCAAAGCGGCGCACCTGCAGGTAGTTCTCCAGGCTGTCGAGGCCGTTTCCCTTGATCACCTGCATGATCTCGGTGAGATAAAAATCCGCACCCAGGGCGGGGATGGCCACATCCGCAGACTGCCCCGCCTGCCGGAGCGCCTCTTTTAAAATCTCCTTCTGGTCGGCGCCGTCGACAATGTTGAAGGTAATCCCGTGCTCCCACCGCAGGTATTCTACCAGCCAGTTGAAAAATGTGTTTACTTCCAGGTTTTCCGGAAGCGGGCCGATGAGCTCTTCAATGAGGGTCTTGTTGACGCCGTTCAAGGTCCTGGTATAGGTCATCAAGAGGACCTTGCGGCCGGTGCCGGCCAGCTCGATGGCCCGGTAGATGCCCACGGTGGTCTTCCCCGAGCCGGCGCAGCCGCGCAGGACTATGGCGCCCCTGTGCCGGGATTTAACGTAGCGGTCCTGCTCCGGATCGAGGTTTAGCATGAGCCTTTTCAGGCTGCCCTGGCAGTAGCCCCGGAGGCGATCCAGGGTGGTGCGGTAGAGAAGGTTGTCCGGGTTGTAGATGACGTGCTCCATCTCGCAGTCCGTGGCCAGGTCCAGCATCCAGTGGAGGCTCTGCTCGGGCAGGCCTTCAATCTGCTCCAGCTCCTCCAGGCGGCGGGCTCTTTGAACCTTCTTGACCAGGTGCGGGGGGACACCGAGGATGCGCAGGTGCGTGGCTGGAAAGTAGGCGAAGGGGTTATCCGCTTCCGGCTGGGGCGCCCGCTCGACAGCGAGGGTGCCCTCCAATCCGGCGGCGCTCTCCTCTTCCGCTTCCCCGGGATCATCCATTTCCAGGCGGCTGAAGGCGGTATGCGGCGAGAAAACAAATTGGTGCACCCTATCGATAATGCGGTGATCCCCAAGCTTCCAGAGGCGGAGCGAATTGTTGTCCCAGTCGAAGATGATTCTCCACTGCCGGTTCACGTAGCATTCCCATTTGCCGGCTGCGCCCCTGAGCCTGTGAGCTTGCAAGCTGGGATGGCCCGGATCCACGCTGAGCCTCTGGATGGTGCCCATGACCTGGTTTTTAAGCTCCGCCGAGCAGCGATCCAGGGTTTCCTTGAATTCGTCGGAAAGCTGCAGTTCAAACATGGGCTGTCCCCCGCCGGGAATTAGGAATGCCGTTAATAATGAACGAAGGTAAATGAATTGCTGCAGCGATGTGAGTAGAAACGTGTAGTTTCTTGCTGTCTCCTGGCGCTATTTTACCTCTTAATGGCTGAATGGACAACCCTGGAAATACAATATAATACCAGGCAAGGGCCATGGCACGGCAATTGACAATTAGCTTTATGTGTAATACTATGTGTATAAGGAGGTGTATGTGGTGCGTACGAATATTGTAATTGATGACAAGCTTATGGAGCAGGCCATGCGGCTGTCGGGTTTATCTACCAAAAAAGAGGTGGTTGAACGCGCACTGCGGGAGTTTGTAGAGCGCCATTCGCGAAAAGACCTCTTAGAACTGCGGGGTAAAATTCTCTTTGACAGCAATTATGACTACAAAGCAAAGAGAGAGCGGCGTTGACATGGTCCTGGTTGATACCTCTGTCCTCATTGATTTCCTCAAAGGCCAATCCAGCGTCAAAGTGTCAATCTTCAATGAAATTTTATCCCGGGATATTCCTTTCGGCATATCTGCCATTACTTATCAAGAAATATTGCAAGGGGCGAAAGACGAAGCAGAGTTCCAAACTCTCAAGGAGTACCTCTCCAAGCAAAAAATGTATTTCCTTGAAGAATCAACTTCCATCTATGAAGAAGCGGCAATGTTGCACTTTAAACTGCGTCGCAAGGGAATTACCCCCAGGAGCACTCTAGATCTGCTCATTGCTGCAACCGCCATAACAAACAATCTGGCCCTGCTGCATGATGATCAAGACTTCGACACAATGGCCGCACATATACCTGAACTCAGAATACTAAATTCCATATAATATAGGCGGCTGGCCATGCTTCTCTATTAAATTTGCCTTCCTGCACAAGGGTATATTGAATCCTTCCCCCAGCCTGGCATCCGGCCCAGGGGCAGCCAGTTGATGCGCCGGGTTGCCGCCGCAGTGCCTGCCTGCAAGCAGCAGCTGCCAGGCGCCCGCCCAGTAAACTACGACAGGGACAATAAGCACCCTCCTCGCTGCGCTCCAGGGAAAGAAGACGTGGAAAAGGCCCTGGAGAGAGAGGGTGTGTACCAGGCCGCAGCAGAGTCCTTCCAGCGCCTCGAAAAAGTCGAGAATGCCCCCGGAACTGCCCGGGGTGATGGAGCAGGCCAGGGTGTCTATGGTGAAATCGTCGCAGCAGAGGATGTAGCAGCGGGCGAAACCGGGGCAAAGCTCTCCCTCCCGGTGGCTGAAGAAGTGCAGGCGCTCTTGCTCCCGGGGCAGCAGCAGCTCGAGGGCCTCGCCGCCGCAGCCCCGCCGCGTCTCGAGGGTGCAGGCGGCCTCTTCGCCGCCGCAGGGCATGCCGGCAGAGGGGCTGGGCCGCTTCAGGAGAAGGTCTCGCACAGTTTCCCCGTAAAAGTAGGCGCCGCTCTCGGCGCAGGCGGGAGCCTCGCCGCTGAAAAAAGCAATCCTAATTGCCCGGGGGATGCAGGCAGCGGGAAGGTAAAGTGGCATGGCGCCCTTTTCCCGGCAAGGCAGATCCGGGGCTGCGGCGGCCAGGCCGCAGCAGGCGGCAGTTTTTTTTACGGGCGGGGCGGCTGCCGCCGGCGGTAGCGCCCTGTAGTGGTAAGTAGATCCGTCGAAAGTGGCTTCCATCACCTGCAAGCCGCGGATTTCCAGGAGCTGCTTCAGCTCCAAACCCGCAGCTCGAGCCAGCGCCGGCAGGCTCATTTCCGGCGTTTCTGCGTTATTGTCGCTACACCCGCTGTGGCGGGTGCAAGTGGACCAGGCGGCTAGAGAGAAGAAAGAGGCCAGGCCGTAAAAAGGGAGCTTATAGTAGAGCCGCAATGCCGAGGTGTCCATAAGCCACATCGGGAGAGCAAGGCGGGAAAAATCTGCGGCGGCGCCAAGAGCGCAGATAAACAGGACGTTTGCCGCCAGGCAAGCAGCCAGACTCCAGAGGAAGGCGGTGACAACTGCTTCGACCGCCGATGTGAGGCGGGGCTTCAAGGCGGGATTGTAAATGGGACCCATTAGGTCAACTCCCCAGAGGTGATATAGCCCCGGTCCGGGCTGCTCCAGTGGGCGCAAACCTGGCAGCCGAGGCGGCAGAAGAGCCCGCGGGGCAGGGCGCAGACCGTAACCAGGCAGTTGAAGAGCCAGTAGGCCACCGGGTACCAGATGACGGAGAAGTAGGTACGGCCAAGGGCACGGTCGTAGCGTTGATCAATGCACACGGCCACGGCAAACTGCAGCAGGCAGATAAGCAGGAGAACGGTTCCGCCCCAGAGGGCCAAGGGGGTCATTTTGATGGGCCAGGCCGGCACCAGGGAGCCCACCGGCCAGAAGAAGCATAAGAGAAGAAAGAGCACCGCCCAGCAAACCGAGGCCAGCGATTCCAGGTAAAGCGGCCATAGAAAACCCTGCGCCAGCGATTTAAAAATCTTGTAATTCTTGCGCAGCACCTCGATCCCGCCGCGGCTCCAGCGAAGCCGCTGCTTCCAGAGCCCGCGCAGGGTTTCGGGCACCAGGACCCACACCAGGGCCCGCGGCTCGTAGTGCACCTCCCAGGAGCGCCGCTGCAGCTTCCAGGTGATATCTATATCCTCCGTGACTGAATCGGTGCTCCAGAAATTCACATCGACGAGGGCGGCCAGCCGATAGGCGGCCAGGACCCCCGAAACTGTCATCAGCCTGCCCCAGATGCTCTGGGTCCGCTTAATCATGCCGATGATGGAGGAATATTCGGCGGTTTGGATGCGGGCCAGCAGCGAAGTCCGGTTGAGCACCCGCGGGTTGCCGGTAACGGCGCCGGTGCGGGGGTTCCTGGTAAAATGCCGGACCAGCCAGCGCAGGGCCTCCTTGTCCAGGTAAGAATCGGCGTCGATGGTAACAATAATTTCATGGCGGGCCGCCCTGACGCCGGCATTGAGGGCCACTGCCTTGCCCATGTTGTTTAGGAGGCGCACCAGGCGCAGCCGCGGCTCGGCGGCGGCCATTTCCCGGAGAATGGCGGCGGTATTGTCGGTGCTGCCATCGTCGACGACGATGACCTCGTAACAGGGGTAGTCAAGCTGAAAGAGGTGGGACACGGTGGAGCCGATCACCTTCTCCTCATTGTGGGCGGCCATGAGTATGGTCACCGGAGGGCAGGAATCGGACGGCGTTTCCCGCTCCTTCCATTCACGCGTGATAAAAAAGAGAAGGCCGCCGGAAGTCCAGATGATGCTCATTACCAGGGGGTAAAAGTAAACAAACAAGGCCAGGTATTGCAGCAGGGCCTCCATATTTTCATCCATTCATGTTTTGATCAATTGATTATATGCCGCGGCCCGCCATTTATGACGTCGAAGGCAGGGCAGGAGAGGCTGTTTGTTTCAGAAGACAAACATAACGCGTTTAACCGGGACATAAAATGGTATACAAGCAGTTTCGCAAAACGGAGTGATTCCCATCAGGAGAAGCCTGGGCTGGCTGGCCCTGCTGCCGGGGCTGGGCCTCTTTATCTACCTGTTGTTCTCGCATGCGGCGGTGCAGAATGAGCACCTGGCCCTGCCCGGAGAGGGCGTCCTGGTGCTGTGCTACCACCGGGTTGCCGCCGCCAGCCCGTTGCTGAAACTGCTGGCCGCTTCGCCGGTGCGCTATCCCGGCGACGAAGAACTGCGCTACTATACCGTTTTAAGCGACGAGTTTGCCGCCCACATGAAGCACATGATTGCACACGGGGCCTACTTTGCCACCCCGGCGGAGCTGGCCGACTATATCCACGGGCGCAGGAAGCTGCCGCCGAAAAGCGTGCTCATCACTTTCGACGATGTGGACGTAAGCGTCTACGAAAACGCCTACCCGCTTTTGCTTGCCGAAGGGATCCCCTTCACCCTCTTCATTATCTCCGGTCACGTGGGAAATCCCCGTTTCAAGGGGCTGCATCTCTGCAGCTGGGAGCAGATCGCGGAGATGATGGGCTCCGGCCCGGCGACAGTAGGGTTGCACAGCCATAGCTTCCACCGCCTGGACAAAAACAACAACCCTCCTTTCCTCGACCCGCGAAACAACCCTGCCTTTGCCGCGGATACGGCGCTGGGCATACAGTCCCTTGAAGAGAACCTGGGGTTTACCCCCCGCTATTACAGCTACCCCTACGGCTACGGCACCCCGGACACGGACAAAATCTTGCAGGAAGCAGGCTTCGAGTTGATTTTTTCGCTAAACCCGGGCACGGTGCGCCCGGGGGACCCCACTTTCTTTGTCAACAGGGTGCTGGTAACCAGGGCCACCTGGCCGGAGATAGCCGCCTGGTTTGAACGCCGGTAATTTTTCATTGCCCCGCCCGGGGACTCCACGATAAAGGTAGATACTGGGGGCAGGAAAATTCTTGCCGGCAGAAGAAGTGTTGCCTGGAGTATTCACGCCTGGTAAAGGGGAAATCCTCCCCGGCCCCTTTGCGAAGGGGGAAAGTGAAGGGAAGTATAGAATAGGGAAGTTTGGGGCTGCTTTTCAAAAGGCAGCGCAATGCAGGCGTTGCTTCAGCCGGCAAACGCCCTTACCGGAGGGATTTTGATGCAAGACAGGCTGCGCAGCATTATTGAAAATCACCCCGTGATACCGGCGCTGAAAGACGACCGGGGGCTGCAGGCGGTCCTCGATTCGGATTTTAAAATTGTCTTCATCCTTTACGGAAGCATTGTGGACATCGGTGAAATTACGGAGAAGGTGAGAAGCAGCGGCAAAATGCCCTTCGTCAATGTTGACCTGATCGAGGGCTTCACCAATAAAGAAATCGTCATCGAGTACATGAAAAATCACACCGCCGCCGTGGGCATTCTCAGCGGAAAGGCTTCCCTGATCAAGGCCGCGCGGGAGCAGGGCTTCTATACGGTGCACCGGCTCTTCGTCATTGACTCATTCTCCTTCGAAAACCTGGATCGACAAATTGAAATATCGAGGCCGGACTTCCTGGAGATCCTGCCGGGCTGGCCCAAGCTGGTGACGTGGGTAATGGAGAAAACCGATATCCCCATTATTTCCGGCGGCCTCATCTGCTGCAAGGAAGATGCCATTGCCGCCCTCAAGGCGGGCGCCGTCGCCGTGTGCTCCACGAACCCCGAGGTGTGGTTCGCCTGATAGTTGTCATCCTGAGTTTTATGCTTGTCATCCCGCCATGTGCCTCCCGCCGGATATGCGGGCGGGGATGGAACCTCGATTGATAAAATAGCCTACAAAGTGGGACAAAGAAGTACGTCCCTAGTGTCCCATTTCCCATATGGGCAACTTTGTGGGCAGCTTGATCCATTGACAATTAGTCGATTGGTTTCTATACTAGAGTCGAATTACTAGTGAGATGAGAGAAAAGTAATTCCCGTGGGGAAGAATGCTTTTCTCTCTTTTTTTACGCTTGCTTCAACCACACCGCCAGGGGAGGAATGATCATGACAGGCATTGAGAGCTTCTCCATGGACTTCTTTTCGCTGAAGGGAAAGAACGCCATTGTCACCGGGGGCAACACCGGCCTGGGGCAGGCCTTCTCGCTGGCCCTGGCCAAGGCCGGGGCAAACGTCTTCATCCCCAGCATCCAAGAAGGAGACGAGATTGTCAAGCTCATCGAGGCCGAGGGGGCAAAAGCAGCCCTTATGCACGTTGACCTTACCCGGAGCGGCGCCGCGGCGAAGGTGATCCGCGCCTGCGTGGATACCTTCGGCTCCGTGGACATACTCGTCAACAGCGCCGGCCTCTGCATCAACGAGAAGGATGTCCTCAAGTTCGGCCGGAAGCAGTGGGATCTCATGACGGCGATTAACTTTACCGCGCCCTTCGAGATGAGCTACGAGGCGGCCAAGTTCATGATCCCGCAGCGCAGCGGCAAGATCATCAACATCTGTTCCCTTTTCTCCTTCCTGGGCGGCCGCTGGTCCCCGGCTTATGCCGCCACCAAGCACGGGCTGGCCGGGCTCACCAAGGCCTACAGCGACGAGCTGGCGGAGTACAACATCCAGGTAAACGGCATCGCCCCGGGCTACTACGCCACTGACATAACCGCCGACACGCGGCGCGACCCCGTGGCCAACAAGAGGGTGCTGGACCATATTCCTGCCGGCCGCTGGGGTGAGCCCCTGGACCTCATGGGCGCCGTCGTCTTTCTGGCCAGCAGGGCCTCCGATTACATCAACGGCCACATCCTGGTCGTCGACGGCGGCTACCTGGTCCGCTAAGGACAGCCGGCGGCAAAGGAGGCGATGAAGCAAAGATGGGCAAGAAATACTTAATCGGCGTAGACGGCGGCTCGCAGAGCTCCAAGGTGGTCATCTTCGACCTGGAGGGGAACGTCGTCTGCGAGGGGAAGCAGGATCTCAGGCCCATGCACCTCCCCGCGCCGGGCGTGGCGGAGCACCCCGATGACGACCTCTGGGATTCGCTGGTGGCGGCAAGCCGCCAGGCCATGGCGCGCTTTCCCGGGAAGAAGTCCGACATTATCGGCCTGGGCCTCTGCACCATCCGCTGCTGCCGCGTCCTGCTCAAGGAAGACGGCAGCCTGGCAGCGCCGGTTATCAGCTGGATGGACCTGCGCCTCGCCAGGCCCTACGAGCACACCAATCCCGAGGTCAAATACGTGACCACCACCACCGGCTACATGACCCACCGGCTCACGGGGGAGTTCAACGATACGGCGGCCAACTACGAGGGCCAGTGGCCCATCGACAAGGATACCTGGCAGTGGAGCGAAGACGAGGCCGTCTTCAAGCAGTACAACATCCCGCGGGAGATGCTCTTCAACCTGCTCCCCCCGGCCAGGATTGCCGGCTACCTCACCGAGGAGGCCGCCGCCGCCACCGGCTTTCCCGCGGGCATACCGGTGGTGACCACGGCCAACGACAAGGCCGTGGAGGCGCTGGGGGCGGGCCTGCTGCCCGGAAAGACGGCCCTCATCTCCCTGGGCACCTACATCACGGGAATGGTGCACGGTCATAAGAACATAAAGGAGGCCACCCACTTCTTTACCAATCTTGCCGCTGTCCCCTACCAGTACCTCTACGAAAGCGGCGGCATCCGCCGGGGCATGTGGACGGTGAGCTGGTTCAAGGAGCTGCTGGGCGACGAGGTGCTACTCAAGGCCAAGGCCCGCGGACTGGCCCCGGAAGAATACTTGAACGAGATCGCCGCCGCGGTGCCCGCCGGCAGCGACGGCTTGATGACGGTGCTGGAGTGGCTGGCCCCGCCGGAGAAGCCCTACAAGCGGGGCCTCATGATCGGCTTTGACGCCCGCCATGGCGCCGCCCACATTTTCCGCTCCATCCTGGAGGGCATCGCCCTGACCATGAAAAACCACGTCGACGCCATGTGCGCGGAGCTGGGCCTGGAACTGGAGCGGATCATCGTCTCCGGGGGCGGCTCCAACGGCGACCTCTTCATGCAGATTTTCGCCGACGTCTTCGGCCTCCCCGCCAGCAGGAACGCGGTCAACAGCTCGGCCGGCCTAGGCTCGGCCATCTGCGCCGCCCTGGCCTTAGGTGTTTACAACGACTACCGCGAGGCGGTGGCCAGGATGGTGCGGGTGCGGGACGTCTTCCAGCCCAATGGGGCCCATCACGCCCTCTACCGGCGCATGAACGAGGAAGTCTACCGGCACATCACCCGCTACACAGATGAAATCCTGAAAAAAGCACACCCCATTTTCGGCTAAAAAGATGAGGAAGGAGCTAGATGATGGCGCTGACAAGATCTGAAATCGTGGAGCAGCTAGTTAAAATCCTGGGCGAAGACCGGGTCGTCACCGACGAGGAGGTGCTTAAGAGAAGCAGCGTGGACCGCTTCCGGCGCTTTGAAGAGATACACGGCGTCTTTACCCGGCCTATTCCCGCCGCCGTGGTCTACGTGGAGAGCGCCGCAGAGGCGGCGGAGGTGCTCAAGCTTGCGAACAAGCACGGCATCAACGTGGTCCCCAGGACGGGGCAGACGGCCACGGAGGGCGGGCTGGAGACGGCCGTGGAGAATTCCATCGTCCTCGACGGCTCGCGGATGAACAAGATCCTCAGCATCGACACCTACAACATGCAGGCTACCTGCCAGTGCGGCACCCCCCTGCAGGTTCTGGAGGACAGGCTGAGAGCCCTCGGCTACACCACTG
>JAAZIN010000115.1 GCA_012800855.1 Bacillota bacterium | reverse complement strand
CTACCAGAAAAAGTATAATCTTGTGGAGGGAGGAGAAGGCAAAGATGCCTGACAAAAATAAAAGTTGGATCGCAGTGCTGGCTATCCTTACCGGGGCGGGACTCATTCTTTTCTGGATCGGCTTCTTTACCATTGACCTTGCGCCTGAAAATCCGCCGCCGGGATATTATGAATACGAGCATTCCTTCCCCCTGCCCGATATTATCCTGGCCCTGGCCCTCATTGCTGCCGGCATCCTCATGCTCAGGGGGAAGCTCCTGGGGAGGCATCTGGCGCACGTGTGCGCCGGCGCCCTCATCTTTCTGGGCCTGCTGGATTTCAGCTTCAATTATCAAAACGGGATCTATGCTCTCTCCACGGCAGACTTGCTGCTTAACGGTTTCATCAACTTGTGGTGTGTGATCTTTGGAATTGTCCTCGCCGTGAAGTGCAAGGCCTAAGCACCCGGGCCCGGCTGTCGGCCGGAACAAAGCCGGCGCGGCATAGTCCACGGCAAGAACAAATTAAGGGCTGTCCCGCTTTACACCTGGGACAGCCCCGTTTTATATGCACCCCTAGGGGCAAGCTCTCTTTAGCCCACCTTTACAATGAGCGCGGCGGCCGTGTCGCCGGCGGCGCAGCCGGTGACCAGGGCATAGCCGCCGCCCTTGATGACCGTCTCTTCAATGGCCTCAATGAGCATGCGTGCCATGGTGGGAGCCTGCGGATGCCCGAAGACGAGGGAGCTGCCGTAATTGTTGAAGGAGGCGCCGTCGATGCCCAGCTCCTTGGCCAGGTAGAGGTCGTTGACGATGAAGGGGTTATGGTTCTTAATGGCGACCATCTCCTTGACCGTCAACCCGGCGCGCTCCAGGGCCATCCGCGCTGCCGGCACGGGTGCCATGGGCATGAAGGCCTTCTTGGCCCGGGCATAGCCGTAGGAGACGATCTGGATCTCGATTTTGGGATCGGTGCTAAGCTGGGCGGCCCGCTCCCGGGTGGTGACAATGATCCCCGCGTTGCCGTCGGCGGGGTGGGTTTGCGCTCCCACGGTGAGAATGCCGCCTTCCATCACCGGCTTTAGCCGCGCCAGGGCTTCCCTCGAGGTGGTGGGCACGCCTTCATCCTTCTCCACCACGATGGTCTCCTTGCGGGATATTTTTGCTTCTACCGGGAACATGTAGCGCTTCTGGAAAGCCCTCTCGTTGGCCAGGGCGTCCTCGTACTGCTTGTAGCGGATGAGGACGAGCTCATCGGCCTGCTCGCGGGTGAAGCCCTGTTCCCGGGCCACGTTTTCGGCGGTCATGAGGGTGCCCTGGCCGGTGGAGGGGTCGGCTCGCATGTTGTCCATGTTCCAGTTTTCCGAGATTACCTCGCCGCCAGGTCCCAGCGGGTTGGGCCAGATGGTGTGCGGCCCGTTGGAGCAGCGGTCGACGAGGAGGCAGTACACCGTCTTGGCATTGCCCAGCTCCACGGCCGTGGCGGCGTTGAACACGGTGGTCGTGGCGGTGGAGCAGGCCTGCATGATGGTCATGCCGGGGATGTCGGGAGCGCCCATGAGAAAAGCGGCCCAGGTTGAGCCGAAGAAGACGCGGTGCTGCCCGATGGTAATACCCAGGAGGAGGTAGTCCAGTTCCTTCTGGTCCAGGCCCCGGCTTTCGAACCAGCGCTTGCTTGTCTTGGCGCCCAGTTCGATGGAGTTCTCATGCTGCAAGCTGCCCTGCCATTTGCAAAACGGGGTCGAGTAGTAGCCCCCGTAAGGGATATAGGCCTTGGTTAACATGCTCTCTCTCCTTTCACGGGATTATGGGGGCACGGGCACGTCACGTCACCGTGCCCCATATAGTTACTTTCTACGCCGCGCCGGGCGTTCCTCTCTTCCTGCGCCGGCTGCCTTTTATTACCGTCCCTTGTACTTGGGCGGGCGTCCCGGGGGCGACTGCAGCCCGGCGAGGACGTCCTCCAGGGCGAAGAGCTCGTAGAGGCGGTCCAGCTCGAGCTTGATCATCTCCTCCTCGGTGGAGACATTTTTCTGCGCCTCCATGAGCTCGTGCGACATCTTCAGCGCCAGGGGAGCCTTCGGCGCCAGGATTTTAAGCAGCTTCTCGGCAAAGGCGGGGTCAACCCCCTCGGG
>JAAZIN010000114.1 GCA_012800855.1 Bacillota bacterium | reverse complement strand
GATTTCGCCTTTTCGGATGTGTCGTATAGTTTTATCTACGAGATAGCGAAAATTGGGGATAAATATATGTTCGTCTATGTCCTCGATAAAATGGAAGACATACTCGAGTACACCGTGACGCGGGCTGCTCCCTTGAAATAGCCCAGTATCAGCTTAACAAATAACCCAAAATCACCCCTGGGGTGATTACTTTTTTTCTAGCGCGATAGTAGAATTTCTAAAGGCAACGCACAGGCATGGCAAGAACGGAGCGTTTGTTCTGTCATTTGCGGAGGAGTTTGTATAAACTCATGGAGGGAGAAAAAAGCGGTGAAAAAAGGTTTCATTTCGTTAACGTCCGTGCTGCTCGCAATAATGCTTCTTATGACCGGGTTTGTTCTCTCCGGCTGCGGCTGCGCCGCTGATTTAGAGGAAGGCCCCGCGGAGGAAACGGGTACAGAAACTGAAACAGAAACCACCATTCCCGAGGATACAACAACCACTGAACCGGGAGAGACAACTGCTGCCGGCCCGGGGGTAACAACTGCAAAACCTGGTGGAACAACCGCAAAGCCGGGTGGAACAACCACAAAGCCGCCCACAACGGCAACCACTAAGCCGGGGACTACCAGCACAAAGCCGCCCACAACGACAACGAAAACAACAAAACTTACTAAGCCAACAGTGAAAACCACTATGTCAACGACGAGCTTGAAGCCGCCGATATCTACGACGACTACATTAACACAAACATCAAAGACGATAACAATAAGCACGCCGTCTATACCTACGTTTTCCACCACGACAACGACTAAATTGCCACCAAAACCTAATTAAACTCTTTCCGGCTAATCTGTGAGCAAGGTTGGGTTTTTGAATTCAAAGTTAAGACAGTCTCCCGGGCGGTGGAGCATGAAACGCCGCCCGGGGATCAAATTTCAAGATTGCCGCAGGGAACAATAAATGAAGCCTCGTTTCAGCAAATACTATCTTTACTCAATTATTTTTGTCTCCGCCCCGCTGCTGCTTCTGCTGGTCTACGCGCTGAGAGGTGTCTACCCCTTCGGCCGGGGCTCGGTCCTGGCGCTGGATCTCAACGCGCAGTACATCTATTATTACGAGGCTTTCCGCGACGCCATTTTGGGCGACAGGAGCCTGCTCTATTCCTTCAGCCGCACCCTGGGCGGGGAGATGGTCGGCCTCTATGCCTATTACCTGGCCAGCCCCTTCACCTTCGTGCTGCTGTTTTTCCCCAAGAAGCTGCTTACCGAAGCGGTCCTGGTAATGATCCTGCTGAAAACGGGCGCCGCCG
Organism: Bacillota bacterium; assembly: GCA_012800855.1. Taxonomy (GTDB): domain Bacteria; phylum Bacillota; class Dethiobacteria; order DTU022; family DTU022; genus JAAZIN01. The sequence goes on along the minus strand of JAAZIN010000114.1, from coordinate 22,329 downwards.
CCTTAAGCTTTGCCCTCTACCTGAAGGCTTCCCGGAAAGCGAAGCCTGTGCCCATGTTCCTCTTTTCCCTGATGTATGCGCTCATGGCCTACATCATTGTGCAGACAATGAACCCCATGTGGCTCGACGGGCCCATTTTTCTGCCGCTCATCATCCTGGCGGTGGAGCGCCTGGTGGAGCGGGGGCGCTTCGGCCTGCTTGTCGTCTCCCTGGCTGCCATGTTCATGGCCAATTTTTACATCGGCTACATGGTGGGCATTTTCACGGCGGTTTACTTTTTCTACTATCTCTATGTTGGCAGCGCCGCCTTGGCGAAACAGGAGAAGGTGAAAAGGTTTTGCAACTTTGCCGGCGCCTCTGTTTTGGCTACGGGCGGCTCCCTGTGGCTGCTCCTGCCCACCTATTACTCGCTGAAAATGGGGAAGTTCGGCTTCACGTCGCCCGATTTCACGCCCCGGCAACAGCTCGATCTCTTCGATATCTTTTCCAAGATGCTTCCTCTCACCTATGATTCGGTCAATTACCCGGGCCACCCCTTTATCTACTGCGGCCTTTTGACCCTGCTCCTGGTGGTCCTTTACTTTATCGCCAGGTCCATTCCCCCGCGGCGGAAGAGGGGCGCCGCCGCGCTCATCGGCATATTTATTCTCTGCTTCACGGTGAGCACCGTTGATATCGCCCTGCATGGGTTCCAGGGGCCGAACTGGCTCAATTACCGGTATTCATTTATCCTTTCTTTCTTTCTCCTGGCTTTTGCCTACGAGGCCTACACCGCGGTAAAAGAGATTGAGCGCGCCGCCATGGGCAGGGCCTGCCTGGCGCTGCTTGTGCTGGCTGCATTTATCGGGAAGCTTGGCTACGAGTACATCAAGCCGGAAAAAACGATCTGGTCAAGCTACGCCGGCCTGGTCATTTATACCCTGCTGCTGCTGGGCCTGAAGGAAAGCGGCAGCCGCCCCTATTTTTCCTTTAAGTGGAAAAGACCTTTTGCCGTCCCCCGCCGCCGGCTGCTGGAGGCGGCCCTGATCGTGGTGGCTTCCCTCGAGCTGGTGCTCAATGCTAATGCGCTCATCGCCGGGGCGCATGCAGAGGTCTATTACAGCGACCGGCCCTCGTACCGCGATTATTTTGAGAGGCTTTATCCAGCCGTCGATTACATCAAGGGGCAGGATAAAAGTTTTTACCGGGCCGAGACGGTGCTGCGGCGCACGGTGAACGACCCCATGGCCCTGGGGATCTACGGCGTCTCCCATTCAAGCTCGACCCTGAACAGCAAGGTGATCGATTTAATGTACAGGCTGGGCTTCAGCTCCCGGGAGCACTGGACCAGGTACAAGGGGGCCACTCCCCTGAGCGATTCGCTCCTGGGCATAAAATACGTCATCGCGGAAAGCCCCCCGAACAATCTCTACGAGCCTCTTTATTCTGAAAATGGGATCACCGTTTTCCGCAATCCCTATGCCCTGCCGGTGGCCTTCCCCGTGCACAGAGATTACGCCGGCCTGGAGCTTGACTCTCCCGACCCCTTTGTGAACCAAAATGCCCTGCTCAGCGCCATGCTGGGCCGCCCCGGCGAAGAATTCTTCAAGCTGCTGCCGATCAAGGAGTTTATCTTTGAGAACATGACCGGGACGGAGGAGGAAGGGGGCTATGTTTCCTACAGGGCCATCAATCCCGCGGAAAACGCGCACCTTGAATACATCCTGGGGACGGCGGGCGAAAACGAGATGCACATGTATCTCTACTCGGAGTATCCCCGCAAGGTAAACCTGTGGCTGGAGCACGAGTACCTGGATACCTTTTTCGACTATGAGTCGACCTGCATCATGCCTCTGGGGGCGCACCCGGAGAAGGAGAGCATTTCCTTGATTACCACCCCCGTAGAAGGCGAGTATTACTTGAATCAAAACATGTTCTACTACCTGGATACGCCGCTCTTTGAAGCGGCGCTGGAGGAATTGAGAAGGAAAGAGGCCCGGGTGGACAAAATCTCGGAAACGAGGCTGAAGATCACCGTCGGGGCGGCGGAGGGAGAGGTCCTCTTTACTTCCATCCCCTTTGAGGAGGGGTGGCGGGTGAGGGTCAACGGAGAGAAGGCCTGGGCTTTCCGCGCGGCGGGAGCCCTGCTGGCGGTTGAGCTGGCCCCGGGCCGGCAGGTGGTGGAGCTCACCTTCATCCCTTCCGGGCTGCTCCCGGGGAGCGCCGTCTCGCTGGCCGCCTGGGCGATATTTGCGGGGCTGATGATTCATCGGCGCCGCAAGGCGGCGCGGAAGGAAGTGGCTTGAATGGCGGCAGCAGACATCGATTTGGCCGTGATCATTCCCCTTTACAACGAAGGAGCGGTGATCCAGGAAAATTTCCGCCGCATCCGGCAGGTCTTTGCCGAAGACGGCCTCGCCTGCCATTTTGTCCTCGTGGACGACGGTTCGTCGGACGCCACCTGGCAGGAAATATCCCTGCTGGTTAAGGAATTCCCGGAGGTCTCCGCGCTCCGCTTTGCCCGCAATTTCGGCAAGGAGGCGGCCATCTGCGCCGGCCTGGAGCGGGTGGAAGCCCGGCGCTACCTGGTCATGGATTCCGATTTGCAGCACCCGCCGCGCTGTGTCAAGGAGATGGTGGCGCTCATGGAGCGGGAGCAGGCCGATATTGTAGAAGGCGTCAAGGAGAAAAGGGGACGGGAATCGCTTGCCTACAGGCTGCTGGCAAACGGCTTCTACCGGCTGATGAAGCTGTTAACCGGCCTAGACCTGGAGCGCTCCTCCGATTTCAAGCTGCTTGACCGTGGCGTGGTGGAGGCGCTGCGCCGCTTCGAGGAAAGCAGCCTCTTCTTCCGGGGCCTGGTGGCCTGGGTGGGCTTTAAAAGGGTTGCTTACAGCTTTGCCGTTGACGGGCCGGGCTGCCGGCGCTCCCGCTTCACCGCCGGCAAGCTGATCCGCCTGGCGCTCAACGCCATTCTCTCTTACACCAGCAAGCCGCTCTACCTGACCATTATCAGCGGGCTGATTTTTCTGCTCATCTCGGTCCTGCTGGGGATTCAGACCCTCTACAACTACTTCAGCGGGCGCGCGGTAAGCGGCTTTACCACCGTCATCCTGCTGCTTCTTTTTACCGGCTCCATGATCATGATTTCGCTGGGCTTTATCGGAGTCTACATTGCCCGCATCTACGACGAGGTTAAACGGCGGCCGCGCTATGTCGTCTCCGAGACCGCCGGGATGTAGCCATGAACGCGCAGGCCCGGTGGTATGAGCGGTATGAGTGGTATAAAAGAATTATCGGCGGCCGGCGCCTGGCGAGTATCTTTCTCTACATCCTCATCGGTGCCGGCACGACTCTCATCAGTTTCGGCACTTTCTGGCTCCTGGCCGGCCGGCTGCAGGTCAATCCCCACGCGGCCAATGCCGTCGCCGTGGCCTGTGCCATCACCTTTGCCTACATCGCCAACAAAAACCTTGTCTTTAACAGCCGGTGCCGCAACTTCATCGAGCTGCTCAAGGAGATCTGGCGCTTTGTCATCTCCCGGGCCCTGACCATGCTCACGGAAATAGGCGGCCTTTTCCTGCTGCATGACATATGCAAGCTTGAAGCCATGGCTGCGAAGGTTGCCGTCAGCGTGATCGTGCTAATTTTAAACTACCTTTTCTTTCGCTTCGTGGTTTTTCCCAATGAAAGCCGCCGTCACTCCGAGCCGGAAGAAATATAGATAAGTGGACTCGTGGAAGAAATGGCATTATAATGGAAAAAAAGAATCCTGGCCGATAAAGGCAACCCTTTCCGAAAGGAAGGCGCGCAAAGCCATGGGTCTAAAGTTCGGGTACGAACCATGATCGCCAGGCTGCCGAAGCCGGGATTGTTGTATCCCGTGGGGGAGTGTATTCTCGCTTCCGGCCCGGCTATCGTGGATGGCGTATTAATACTGGTACGGGGGAAGTGATATGAGCAAAAAAGTAATGGTGCTCCTGTTGATATTTCTTCTGGCCGGCTGCGGCGTGGTGTGGGCCAACGAGGGCCTGGCCATTTTTGCCGGTGACGAAGCGGATGATGAAGCCGTCGATGAAACCGGCGGCGAGACCGGGGATGAGACCGGCGGGGAGACCGGGGATGAAAACGGGGAAGAGACGGGTGATGATCCCGGCGAAGAACCCGGCGATGAAAGCGGAGACGAACCCGCAGACGAACCCGGCGGTGAAGAAGGCGAAGAAGAAGACGGAGGCCCCCCGCCCTGGGCTCCTGAACATGCCCGTGAACACTGGGAGTGGGCAAAGTCCGGCGAAAAAGGCCCCCCGCCCTGGGCCCCCGCTCATGCCCGGGAGCACTGGGAATGGGCTCAGTCCGGACAGAAAGGCCCCCCGCCATGGGCCGCCGCCAAGGGCAGGGGGAATGGGGATGAAGAAGAAATGGACGAGGATAACGGCGGCGATTTAGGGGATGAAAATGAGGAAGAGGAGGACGAGGGCTAGCCTTTTGCCCTCATCTTCCAGGCACTCCATGACAAATATCCAAAAACAGCGCGGCCTAAGCGGCAGCGCTGTTTTTTTATGCGAAAAATAGCAAGAACCACGACCAGCTGGTGGCGGAGATAAAGCTGCCGCCGCACCTGGCCGCCTGCCCCGAACTGCGGGAGATTTACGGAAAGATCTCTTGGTCGGTCCGGTGTATTTACGACGGCTACCTGGGCTGGTTCGACGGAAACGTCACCAGCCTGGATCCTCTGTTGGTTTCTTAACGTGAGCCGGTTCCTCCGTCTCACCCGCTTGATTAGAAACTGTCCCTGCCGCAAGTATAAAGGAATATTTTCTATGTAATTTTCAAGAAGGATTTGTTCTAAAGTACGCAGAATAGCAAACTAATATATTTTTATATTTAAGGGGGTTTGCTGATGAAGAAGGCTCTAGTATTGCTGCTGCTGGTGGGTTTGGCTTTCGGCCTCTTCGGCTGCGGCACCAAGACCCCGGGAGATTCGGAGGGGGTTGATTTCAAGATCGGGATCGTCACCGGGACGGTATCCCAGGGCGAAGAAGAGTTCAGGGCCGCTCAGGAACTGGTGAAGAAGTACGGCTCGGACATGATTGTCCACATTACCTATCCCGACAAGTTCATGGATGAACAAGAAACGACCATCGCCAATATCGTCGGTCTTGCTGCCGATCCGAAGATAAAGGCCATCATCATCAACCAGGGTGTGCCGGGCAGCGCCGCGGCGATTAAGCAGATCAAGGAAACCAGGGACGACATCCTCTTTATCGTCGGCGTGCCCCATGAAGACCCGGCGATGATCGCCGCCGAGGCCGATATCTGCATCAACACCGACGACCTCAAGCGCGGGGAGACCATCGTGGCCCTGGCGGAGCAACTTGGGGCCAAGACATTTATCCACTACTCTTTCCCGCGGCACATGGCCATGGAGCTGCTGGCCCAGCGGCGGGATATCTTCCGCGAGGAGTGCGAGAAGCGGGGGATCCAGTTTGTCGAAGTTGAAGCTCCCGATCCCACGGGCGATGCCGGCGTGACCGGGGCGCAGCAGTTCATCCTTGAAGACGTGCCGCGCCAGATCGAAAAGTACGGCAAGGATACCAACTTCTTCAGCACCAACTGCGCCATGCAGGAACCGCTGATCAAGAGCGCCCTGGAAGGCGGAGCCATATTTGCCGAGCAGTGCTGCCCCAGCCCGTACCATGCTTACCCGGGAGCGCTGGGAATCGAGATTCCCGAGGAAAAGGCCGGGGATGTGGATTATATCCTTGAGCAGATCACGGCCAAGATCGTAGAAAAAGGCGGTGCCGGCCGCTTTGCCACATGGAAGGTGCCGGCCAACATGGCCATGATTTACGGCTCGGCCGAATATGCCATTCTCTATGCCAAGGGAGAAGTGGGCAAGCAGGACTTCAACAAGTTCCAGGAGCTTATGGGCGTAGCGGCGAAAGGCGATGTGATTCTTTCGCCCCTGGAAGGCTCTCCCAACTTCTTGATGTTTGTCGGCGAGTCCATCATCTTCGGCGCGGAATAGACAAATCGATGATCGAGCACGACAGGCATAGGGACTGCCCCCAGGCAGTCCTATGCCTTATTTTAAGGGGGTATTGGGCGGTTGGCTCTACTGGAGTTCAAGAATATTAGCAAATTCTACTATGGAAACCAGGTTCTAAAGAATGTTTCCCTAACCGTCCACAAGGGGGAGATCCACGGCCTTGTGGGGGAGAACGGCGCCGGCAAGAGCACCCTGATGAACATCCTCTTCGGCATGCCGGTAATTCATCTCACTGGAGGCTATGAGGGACAGATTATCCTGGAGGGCGTGCCTGTCTCCTTCCGCAGTCCGGCCGAGGCAATGGCTGCCGGGATCGGGATGGTCCACCAGGAGTTCATGCTCATCCCCGGCTTCAACGTAGCCGAAAACATCAAGCTTAACCGCGAAAATACCCGGGCCAACTTGGTCAGCCGGATTTTGGGGCCCAAGCTGAGGACCATTGATGTCCGGAAGAACAGGGCGGACGCCCGCCGTGCCCTCGATCGCCTGGGCATGGCCCTGGATGAAACGGTACCAGTGGGCGGGCTGCCGGTGGGCCACATGCAATTTATAGAAATAGCCCGGGAGATTGACAAGGAAAACAGCAAGGTGGTGGTGTTTGACGAACCGACGGCGGTGCTCACGGAAAGCGAAGCGGAGCAGTTCCTTAAAGCGGCGCAGAAGCTTGCCGCCGGCGGGATGGGCGTGCTCTTTATCAGCCATCGCCTTGATGAGATCATTAAAATTTGTGACCGCATAACCGTGCTGCGGGACGGCGAGGTCGTTGCCTCCCTCTCCCGGAGCGAAGCCTCGGTGGAAAAGCTCGCCGAGCTGATGGTGGGCCGCAAGATCAGCCGCCTCACCGTGGCGGAAAAGAAAAGCGGCTCGCAGAAGCCCATCCTGGAGTTGATCAACTTCTCCGTGGATATGCCCGGCGAGCGGGTTGAAGACCTGAGCCTGAAAATTTACGAGGGTGAAATCCTGGGTATCGGCGGCCTGGCCGGCCACGGCAAGATCGGCATAGCCAATGGGATCATGGGGCTATGCCCGGCACGGGGAACGGTCCTGAAAAATGGCAAGCAGCTGCCGCTGGGCAATCCCATGCGCATGTTGAACGAGGGCATGGCCTTTGTTTCCGAAGACCGCCGCGGCGTGGGCTTGCTCACCGATGAATCCATCGAGCTGAACATTGTTGTCGCGGCCATGCAGAGCCAGAACCGGTTTCTTAAACGTCCCCTGCCATTCTTCACCCTGGAGGACAGGGCCGCAATCAGAGAGCATGCCCTGAAGATGATCCGGGAACTCGATATTCGCTGCCTGGGGCCGCAGCAGACCGTGCGAAGCCTGAGCGGCGGCAACCAGCAGAAAGTATGCATCGCCCGGGCCATTACTCTATCACCGGATATCCTTTTTGTCTCCGAGCCGACCCGGGGGATCGACATTGGGGCGAAGCGCATCGTCCTCGACCTGCTGCTGAAGCTGAACCGGGAGATGGGCGTTACCGTGGTCATGACTTCAAGCGAACTGGCGGAGCTGCGCGCCATCTGCAACCGCATAGCCATTGTCTACAAGGGCAGGCTGGCGGGAATTCTTGAACCCACCGCTTCGGATCTCGACTTTGGGCTAATGATGGCCGGCGAATACGAACAGAGGGGGGCTGCACAGGCATGAAGGAAAGACTAACTGCGGCCATGGACAAGATCGGGCTTCCCCGTCTCATCATTGGCCTCTTTCTGATTGTCTTTTGTGTTGGCGCAGCGATACTCAAGCTGCCCATGTCCATGCTGTTGAGCGATATGCTGGTGCGCTTTGGCATGAACGCAGTGCTCGTCCTGGCCATGATCCCGGCCATTCGGGCCGGGACGGGATTGAATTTTGGCTTGCCCCTGGGCGTTATCTGCGGCTTGATCGGCGCCGTGGTGGCCATCGAGTATAAATTTTCCGGGCTGACCTCCTTCCTCGTCGCCCTGGGCGTTTCCATTCCTCTCGCCGTGCTCACCGGCTACCTTTACGGCCTGCTGCTCAACCGGATCAAGGGGCAGGAGATGGTTGTGGGAACCTACGTGGGCTTTTCCATCGTTTCGGGAATGTGCATCTTCTGGCTCCTGGCGCCCTTTCATAACCCGGAGATGGTCTGGGCTTACGGGGGCACGGGCCTGCGGAACACGATCACCCTGGAATCCAGCTTCGACAAGATCTTGAACAACTTTCTGGCGTTCAATATCGGCCAGGTACAGATACCCACGGGGCTGCTGCTCTTTTTTGCCTTCCTCTGCCTGCTGCTCTGGTTTTTTTCCCGGAGCAAGAGCGGCATGGCCATGCACGTGGCCGGCAGCAATCCCCGCTTTGCCCAGTCGTGCGGCATCAATGTGAATAAAATGCGCATCCTGGGCACCGTGCTTTCCACCGTGCTGGCCGCGGTGGGGATTCTCGTCTACAACCAGAGCTACGGCTTCCTCTCCCTTTACAACGGGCCCTTGATGATGGCCTTCCCCGCGGCGGCGGCCATCCTCATCGGGGGAGCGTCGCTGCGCCGGGCGACGATAGGGCATGTCATCATCGGCACTTTTCTCTTCCAGTCGGTCCTGGTGGTGGCCTCCCCCCTCTTCAACGTGATTGTGGAGGGGAGCTTTTCCGAGATCTTTCGGGGCATCATCAGCAACGGCGTAATTCTCTACGCGTTAACCACGGGGAGGGAAGAATGATGGCGATGAAGTTGGAGCTGGCCAAGAATAGCAGCGTCCTTACAGTCAGAATCCGGCAAAAGCTGATCGAGATGGCCGTACCCCTGCTCTTTCTTGTGCTCTGCGGGATCGGGGCTTACTTCGCCCAGCTGAGCCCGGTTTTTCTAATTAACGAGATCATCATGCGCATGGCCCGGAACCCGCTGCTGGTGCTGGCCCTGATCATCCCCGTGGTGGCCGGAATGGGCATGAACTTTGCCATTACCCTTGGCGCGATGGCCGGGCAGATTGGGCTGATCATCATTACCCACTATGAAATTAACGGCATAACCGGCCTTTTGGTGGCGGCGCTCATCGCCACGCCCTTTGCCGTTCTCTTCGGCTACCTCACCGGGAAGCTGCTGAACCGGGCCAAGGGCAAAGAGATGATCACGAGCATGATCTTCGGCTTCTTTGCCAACTATGTCTGGCAGCTGTTTTTCCTAGCCTTTGTCGGGTCAATTATTCCCATGCGCAACGAGAAACTGATCCTTTCCACGGGCGTCGGCCTGCGCAATACCATAGATCTCGCCGGGATCCGGCAATCCCTGGACAATCTCCTCAAGATCCAGGTGGTCCAGGGGCTGTCTATTCCCGTTTCCACCCTGCTTGTCGTGGCCCTGTTCTGCGTGCTGATTACCTTTTTCATGAAAACGAAGCTGGGCCAGGATATCAGGGCGGTGGGACAAAACATGGAGATCGCGCGGATCTCCGGCATTGACGTGGACAGGGTGCGCATATACGCCATTATCATTTCCACCGTGCTCGCCGCCTGGGGGCAGCTCATCTGGCTCCAGAACATCGGCACGCTGAACACCTACGGCAGCCATGTCCAGGTGGGCCTTTTTGCCGTCGCCGCCCTGCTCATCGGCGGCGCTTCGGTCACCAAGGCCACCATCTGGCAGGTGCTGCTGGGCACCTTCCTCTTCCACACCCTGTTCATTATCTCTCCCGTGGCGGGGCGGAACCTGGTTGGTGACGCGCAGATCGGTGAATTTTTCCGCGTTTTCGTGGCCTACGGAGTTATCGCCGTGGCGCTCCTGCTTCACGCCTGGCAGAAGTATGCGTCGACAAAGAAGCTCTAGCCCGGGAATACCATTACCAGTAGGGGAGTGAACAAAATGGATCTTGCCCCCGAGAAAATTCTCAGCGACCTCATCCGCATCGATACCAGCAACCCGCCGGGCAACGAGACGCGCGTGGCCCGCTACCTGAAGGAGCTCTTTGACGCCGCCGGCATCCAAAGCGAGATCATTGAACCGGAGCCGGGGCGGGGCAGTATTATTGCCCGGCTGGGCTCCGGGGAGCGCCGGCTGCTCTACCTCTCCCACGCGGACGTCGTGCCCGCCGGGGAGGGATGGGACTTTGAACCCTTCTCCGGGGAGATCAGGGACGGCATGGTTTACGGGCGCGGCGCCCTGGACTGCAAGGACCTTGCCGCCGCCGGGGTTGGCGCGGCGCTGCGGCTGGCCCGCGAGGGTGCGCCCCTGAACGGCGAGCTCATTATCTGCGTTGCCGCCGACGAGGAGAGAGGCGGCGCCCTGGGCGCCGAATACCTGGTGGAGCACCACCTGGACAAGATCAGGGCGGACTTTGCCATAAACGAGGGTGCGGAGCAGCCCATCTTCGTTGACGGGAAGATGATCTACTTCTTCCAGGTGGGCGAGAAGGGGACGGCCTGGTGCAAGCTCAAGGCGGGGGGCGTCTCCTGCCACGGCTCCGTGCCGTCGCTCGGCGACAATGCCGTGGTCAAGATGGCCCGGGCCATCAGCGCCCTGGACGGCTACCGCCCTGAGGTGGTGCTCATCCCCGAGGTGAAGCTGCTGCTGGCGGAGCTGGCCCGCGCCCGCGGCCTGGAGGCGGAGATCACCCCGGAAGGCGTTGACGAGCTGCTGGGGCGGCTGAATCTGGAGCGGAGCTTTACCGAGACCATCCGGGCCATGACCCGCATGACCGTTTCGCCCAACATGATCCGGGGTGGCCTGAAGACGAACATCGTCCCCGACAGCTGCGAGGCCGAGCTCGACATCCGCATCCTGCCCGGGCAGGACCGCGGCTACGTGGCCGGCGAGCTGCGGCGCTGCATCGGTGAAGACATTGACATCGAGTTCACGGAGTACCGCGAACCCACCTTCTCCACCTCCGATTCTCCCTTCTACCGGCTGATGGAAGAGGTGACGGTGCAGCTTGCCGGAGACGTGATTTGCCTGCCGCTCATCTCCACCGGCTCCACCGACTCGAAATACCTGCGCGGCGCCGGGATTCCCGCCTACGGCATCGGCCACATGGCCCGCGGCTTCGACACCGCGGCGCGCACCACCATCCACGGCCGCAACGAGCGCATCGACGTGGCCAGCCTGCACTTGAAGACGCAGTTCCTTTACGAGCTGGCCCGCCGCTATCTCGGCGCCTGAAAAGTACCGGAACGCTGCCCCCCGTTGCTGCGGCGATGGGGGGCGTTGTTTTGTCCACTGCTCATGCTTCCGGGGAGGCGATGCTTCATGGCGGAGATAGGCCTGGCCGGGCGCTGCGGCCTCTACTGCGGTGCCTGCAACATTTACCGCGCCCAGCGGGACGACGCCGCCTGGCGCCGCCGGCTGGCCCGGCGGTTCAAGTGTGGCGTGGAGGAGCTATGCTGCAACGGCTGCCGCGCCTTGACCGCCTCCTGCTGGGGAAACAGGTGTGAGATTATCAAATGCCTGGGGGAAAAAGGCCTTGATTCATGCTACCCCTGCCCGGAGCGCTCCGGGAGCTGCGAGAAGTTCGGCCAGCTGGCTGCCGGCTACCTGGATGAGGGGGTGGATCTGAACCGGAACCTGGCGGAGATGGAGGAAAAAGGATTGGAGGCCTGGCTGGTGCAGGCAACGGAGAAGTACAGCTGCCGCCGCTGCTGCGGTCCTTTAACGGTGGGGAGGGACAGGTGCCATCATTGCGGCGCCCCGCTCCGGCTTGATCCCGGTTCCCCCCGCTAGATTATTTATACTTTAGAATTATACCCTAGATTAGATTACGCCTTCCGCTTTCAGCCTCTCCAATTCCTGCTTGTCAAGGCCCAGCCATTCGCCGTAGATATCCTCGTTGTGCTGGCCCAGCAGGGGGATGGGGAGCTTGCGGTTCCCCGGGGTTTTGCTCATCTTGTAGGGGGAGCCGCCCACTTTAACCTTCCCCGAGAGAGGCTGTTCCACTTCGATGATCATTTCCCGGTGCAGGATCTGGGGGTCGTTGGCCACCTGCTCGAAGGTGGGGACGGGAGAGCAGGGGACCTTGTATTTTTCCAGGGCGGCGATGGCCTCCGCGACGGTCTTGTCCTTCAGCCATTCGTAGAGCACGCTCTCCACCTGGGCCATGTTCTTGGCCCGCAGCACCCGGCTGGCGAAGCGCTCATCGTCCTTCAAGTCTTCGCGCCCCATGGCCTTGAGGACGTTGTGCCACTGCTCGTCGGTAATGGTGCAGATGACGACGTAGCCGTCCTTGGCCTTGTAGGCGCCGAAAGGCGAGGAGCTGCTGAGCCGGTTGCCGATTCTCTTGGGGGGAATGAGGGTGTCGAAGTAATCGGCCCGGTCCGGGAAGACCATGGCCCAGATGCCGTCCTGCATGGAGATGTCAATGTACTGCCCTTCGCCGGTAACGGTCTTGTAATGCAGCGCCGCCAGGATGGCGATGGCGGCATTGTATCCGCCCATGTAGTCGGCCAGCGAGACGCCCACTTTTAGCGGCCCCCCGTCCTCGTAGCCGGTGACGTCCATCAAGCCGCCCATGGCCTGTCCGATCACGTCAAAGGCTATCTGGTTGCGCCGGGGCCCGGTCTGGCCGAAGCCGGAGATGGATGCATAGATGATGCCGGGATTGATCTTGCTGGCCACTTCATAGCTCAACCCCAGATGTTCCATGACCCCGGGAGCGAAATTCTCCACGAGGATATCGCACTTGGCCACCAGTTTCTTGGCGATTTCCAGGCCTTCGGGATGCTTCATGTTCAAGGTGACGCTTTTCTTCCCCCGGTTGTAGGCGATGAACTGGTAGGATTCTCCCTTGGGGGTGAGGGGGGCGGCTTTGCGCTCCGGGTCTCCCGTAACCGGCCGCTCCACCTTGATGATCTCCGCTCCCAGCTCGCACAGCACGGAGGTGCAGTGGGGGCCGGATAAGTACTGGGTGAAATCCAGGACCTTGACCCCTTCCAATGCCTTAGCCATCAGCGATCTCTCCTTTGCGAAAGTGTTGTCCGGGTCGTTGCTGGGTCCAGCGCTGCCGGTATGTTCCAAGGCTCGACAGCAAAAACTATTTAAATTATACGCTTGATCCGGACCTAAGTAAATCCTGCCGCAATGGCTTCCCCAGCGCTGGATGAATTGAACAATCCATACTACTTGTGGTAATATTTAATAAATAATAAAAACATTGCCGGAAGGAAGTGCTCTAGATGCGGACGCTGCTGAAAAATGGCCGGATCATTGACGGAACGGGACAGCCTTCTTTTACCGGATCTGTAGTCATTGAGGGAGAGAAAATTGCCCGGGTAATAAAAGGCGATCCTCCGGCTGATTTCGATGGCGAGGTGGTTGATTGCACCGGCCTGGCCATCGCTCCCGGCTTCATTGATGCCCACTCACACAACGACTGGTTTGCGGCGCGGCACAATCCCATCCCCTATTTCAAGCCCTTTGTCGAGCAGGGCATAACCACGCAGGTGGTGGGCAACTGCGGCTTTTCGCCCTTTGGCTACGAGGCGGGGACGCCCTACCGGGATCTTGTGGGGGGCGGTCTTTTCCAAGTCGGGGATGCGGAAGGCGATTTCAGCACTTACGTCGGCTGGCGGGAAGCGGCAAAGAAGAAGACCCCGCTTAACCTGGCTTCGCTGCAGGGGCATGGCACCATCAGGACGGGAATCTGCGGCTATGCGAACCGGCCTTTAACCGGAGAGGAGCTGGCCCGGCGCGATTATATCCTGGAGCAGTCGCTGGAGCAGGGCGCCTTTGGGGCCTCTTTCGGTTTGATGTATGAACCGGATCGCTACGCCACGGCAGAGGAGCTGGAAAGCGCCGCCCGCATCGTGGCCAGGCACGGCGGCATTCTGACCGTCCATGGCCGCGCCCTCTCGGCCGCCTCCACTTCCTACAGCCCACCCTTTGGCGGCCGCCCGCATAATCTGCGGGCGCTGGAGGAGATGATTGCCCTGGCCCGGCGCACGGGGGTGAAGCTGCAATATTCCCATCTCATCTTTGTGGGAACCTCTACTTGGAAAACGGTGGAAGAGAGCCTGGAGCTAATCGACCGCGCCCGCGCCGAGGGCTGCGATCTGGCCTTTGACCTCTATTCCATGACCTTCGGGGTTTCGGTTATTACGGTGGTCCTGCCCAGCTGGTATCTCTCCATGCCCCCGGAGAAGCGCTCGAGCAGGTGGGCCCGGCTGCGCCTGGCGGCGGAGGTTAGCCTCACCAAGAAGATTCTCGGCTTCGGCTTTGAGGATATCATGATTGCCTGGATTGGCGAGGGCTACGAAGACCTGTGCGGCAAGCGCATCTCTGAGATCGCCCGGGAGTGGAAGATGCCCGAGCTCGATACCTACATCAAGCTGGTGGAGCTCAGCCAGGCCCGGGGCCGGGTAAACATGTACAAGTACTACAACGACGACATCATCACCAGGCTAATGCGCCACGAAGCCTCCCTCTTTATGACCGACGCCTGGATTGAAGAGAAGGGAGTCCAGAATGCCGCCGCCTACGGGGCCTTTCCCAAGTTCCTGGCGCTTTCGAGAGAGGGCCGCGGCCTACCCCTCGAGGAAACGGTGCGCAAGATGACCGGTGCGACAGCCGACAGGTTTTCGCTTAAAGGCAGGGGCTACCTGAAGGAGGGCTATGCGGCCGACATCACCGTCTTTAACCCTGACACGGTGGCCGCCAGCGGCGACGAGCCCCTTCGCCCCAGGGGTATTGAGCAGGTCTACGTCAATGGCAAGAGGATCGTCAGCGGGGGCATCGCCGACGAATCGGCCATGGAGGGCAGCGGCACCATCCTGTGAGAGCCAAGGGACGGGGCTGGCTGCGGCTGGCAAGCCGCTTTTACGGCAGGCTTGCCCGGCTGGCCATGACCTGCTCCGGGGGGAAAGTAAGCTTCCGTCTTAGCTGCAGCAGGTGATGGGATAAATCCAGGAGAAAATGCAATATTCCGGGGAGGAGATATCATGAAGTCAATCTACTTTGAGTACAACATTCCCAAGTTTCTGGCTCTAAAGGCGCTGGGGGCATTGCACAGGGGTTTTTACTACACGGGGCTTTCTTCGGTGGTCTACCGGAAAGATCTGCCCGATCAGCCGCTCCCCGGCGAGCGCTGGGTGAGGGTGAGGAACGTCTTGGCGGGCATCTGCGGCACCGACCTCTCCTTTTTCCTCCTGAAGCCTGATGCCAAGGCCGCCCTCGCAGCGATGCCGGGCGCAGACCGGACTTTCCTAGGGCATGAGCAGGTGGGAGTAGTCGAAGAGGTTGGCCGTGCGGTGAAGAATCTCAAGCCCGGCGACAGGGTGACGATGCAAAAATACATGTCCTGCTGCGACTTGAAGGAAATCGAGCCGCCCTGCGAGTTTTGCCGGGCCGGGCTGTACTGCCTCTGCGAAAATTACGGCGAGCCGGGCCCCAAGAAGCTGGAGAACCTGGGCGCCGGCTTCGGCGACTACTTTCTGGCCCCTGAAGCCCAGCTGGTCAAAGTGCCCGATGAAATTACCGACGACCAGGCGGTGATGATCGAGGCGGCGGCCGTCTCGCTCCATGCCGTCCTGAGGCGCCAGCCCCGCGATGGCGAAAAGATCCTCGTGTTTGGGGGCGGGGTAATCGGCCTGAACGTGATCCAGTTCCTGAAGATGATCAACCCCCGCTGCAAGGTCTACCTGCTGGAGCGGATTAAGGCCAAGCAGGAGTTTGGGCTGCGGCTGGGCGCCGATGAGGTTCTCAAGGGCGATCCCTACGAGGCGGTGGCTGAAGCGACGGGGGGGAAGCTTTACCGGGGCATGTTCGGCAACAGGATGATCATGGGAGGCTTCGATGTCATCTTTGACTGCGTCGGCACAAGCCGCACTTTCCACGACTCGCTGCGCTGGCTGAAGGCCAGGGGCACCTACGTGAAGATCGGGCACCACATCTGCCCCGTGGCCTTCGACGAGACCCCCATCTGGTGGCAGGAGCTGCAGATCATCGGCATCAACGCCCACGGCATGGAGGAGTACGAAGGGCGGCGCATCAGCACCTTCGAACTGGTGATCGAGCTGCTCCTCCAGGGCCGCTGCAGCGTGGACGGCTTCATCACCCACCGTTTCAAGCTGGATCGCTACAAGGATGCCTTCCGCACCATGATCGAGCGCCCCGAAGAAGTGATCAAGGTGGTGCTGGAAATCGATTGAGCCAAGGTCACTCTTGCCTTGGCTTAATCTTCTATTAATTACGGCGAGTGGGGTGGTAATGAATGGGGAGCAGCTGCCTTATTCAATGCCGGGAGTGTTTTTACATGAGGGAGTTTATGATAGGGATTGGGATGATGTATAGCCCTAATATCACAAAAGACCTGGACTCGGAATTTGCCTTGCTTCCCAAGCTCATCAAGTCTAAAGAGGTGCTGGCGTATATCAGAGAATTGCTGGAAGAAAAAAAAGCCCATATTCCCTTCGGCTATGGCCACAGGGTATATCGCTGCCCCAAGTGCGGGGAATTCCACGGAAGATTTTACCTGCGATTGGAGTATGATGGCGGCAGTTACGAGGTGCCTTACCACTGCCCGGAGTGCAAGGTCTCCCTGGGACTGGTTAATTTTGGCACAAGCGGCAGTGATTATTTGGACAAGGAAAAAGCTATTGATATTGAGCAGTACCCCTGCCCCTCGTGCGGCAAGCATAGCTTGCAATATTCAGAGGGCATGATTTTATGGGATTAATGCAGCCACTGCAGCCTTTGTCCTCAGGATGACAACATGGGTTGCTCTTGTAGCATCATCCCCTCTTGTAAGGCACTCATTTATTAGAACTTTTAATGTTGCGAGATTCTTGAAGTGGGTTTATCACAGGTTCTGTCGTATAAAGCACCACGTTTCTTAGGGAAGCCGGCACCCTGGAAAAGGGAAATTACGCCGACATCGTCATTTTCGATCTCGAACAGCTCGGCACCAAGGCAAGCTTTGACAATCCCGCGGTCTATCCCACGGGCATCGAGCATGTCTTCGTCAACGGGCAGCCCGTGGTTTCGGCGGGTGAGTTCAACAAGGACACCCTTGCCTACATGATGCTGCGCCCCTCCCGCTGATGATTTTTATTATAAATTACAAAGGATTATTGTAATTTATGTCGAAGTTTAACCATAAATAATATAAGTGTTCTCCGAACCGTGCATCCTAAGCCGGCAAGGTAGGGATGCCGGTCGATACGGTTAACCGGGAAACCGGTTGGCCCCCCAGGGTGGAAAGGAGAATCGCTCGGTCAAAATGCCGATCCGTTGGGGGGTCGGCATTTTTAGTGTTTTCAAAATAAGGGGATGGCACCGGCATAGGATCAGCCGGTCAGGCAGGCAGGTGATGATTAACAAAAACTATTTATACCTAAAAAATAAAAAAAGAGGGGATGAAAAATGTTAAGCGGTATTCTAAAATCAAAGCTTCTGTGGGGCTTGGCCTTGCTGCTCTCCCTGCTGCTGGTTGTCGGCTGCGGCCAAGAGGCTGCCGATGAGCCCGACAATGGCGAAGACGAAAAGCAGGAAGAGCAGATCGGGGATTGGAGCATTGCCGTCGAGGTAGCTGGCGGGGAAACCTATACCTTTACCAGCGAGGATGCTCTTGAAATAGGGCCTTCCGAGATTACCGTCGTGCAAAAAGAGCAGGATACCTTTAGCGAAGAACAGGTCTGGACCGGTATCCCCTTAAAGACTGTCCTGGAGTATGTTGGCATCACGGAATTTTCCGTGGTCTCCGTGGAGTCGAAGGACGGGTACTCCAGGGAGTATGATCCTGAAACGGTTAACAACGAAGGAACGGGTATCGGGTGGATGGTTGACGGAAAGCCCCTGGATGAAGAAAACGGGCCCGTTCAGCTTTTCGTGGACAAGAGAGGCCCCAAGCACTGGATTCCGCAAGTGGCCAAAATTACCGTTGTTCCCTAATTACATTAGTAAATAGTGCAAGTAAGAATGAAGAAAAAAATCTTATTGCCTATACTTATCCTAGGACCACTCCTTGTGGTCCTGGGTTCTCTTTTCATTGGGAGATACCCGCTGACTTTTGCGGATGTCTTTCAGGTATTGGGATATAAACTGGGCTTGCCCAATATGACCGTGCCTGAGGCGGTTCATATCAATGTCGCCTGGGATATCCGCCTGCCCAGGGCGATCCTGGGGGCAATGGTAGGAGCCAGCCTGGCGGCAAGCGGCGCTTCCCTCCAGGGCCTTTTTAGGAACCCGCTGGTAAGCTCCGGGATTCTCGGTGTAAGCTCCGGGGCCGGCTTCGGGGCCTCGTTGGCGATCATTCTTTTCGATAACCGGACTTTTTATGTCTATCTATTTGCCTTCGTCTTCAGCATACTGGCCGTGGCCCTGGCTTATATAATCGGCTTGCACTATAAGACCACTCCCACCATTATGCTGGTATTGGGAGGGGTAATCGTCTCCTCCATCTTTTCATCCCTGATTTCACTGTTGAAGTATATCGCGGATCCATACGAACAACTGCCCAGCATCGTCTTCTGGTTAATGGGGAGCCTGGCCACGGCGCGATTCAAGGATATTTTAATCTCCGCCATCCCCATGATTGCCGGCATGGCCGGTCTTACGGCCATGCGGTGGCGGATAAACATCCTCTCCATGGGCGATGATGAGGCGCAGGCATTGGGGGTAAATGTCCTTTTCGCCAAGGGGCTGGCCATCTTCTTCTCCACCCTGGCTACGGCCGGCGCTGTCTGTGTCAGCGGTGTCATCGGCTGGGTTGGCCTGGTCATTCCTCATATCGGCCGCATGCTGGTAGGCAATGACAATATCGTTCTAATTCCAACCAGCCTCTCTCTCGGAGCCTGCTACCTGGTTCTCGTGGACAACCTGGCTAGGACCCTGACCGGCGCTGAAATACCCCTGGGGATACTTACTTCCTTAATCGGGGCGCCTTTCTTTATCTACTTGCTGAAGCGGACAAAGGGTAGAGGATGGTAATCATGGCGCTAATCGAGATGGAGAAAGCTACTTTTGCTTATGACACTCTACCGGTATTTAAAGATATCGATCTGCAGGTTAAAGAGGGGGAAATTTTTTGCCTCTTCGGACCCAACGGCTGCGGCAAGTCGACCTTGATTTACTGCCTGCTGGGTATATCGAGGCTAAAAAGCGGCTCAGTGAGGCTCTGCGGAAAAGATATCAACAAGATGAAGCGGGAAGAGATCGCCCGGGTGCTGGCTTACATCCCCCAGCTCCATGAGAAGCCCTTTCCCTTTAAAGTAATCGATGTGGTTTTAATGGGCCGGGCTTCGCACACGGGTTTCTTCGCCACGCCCAGGGCTTCCGATCTGGCCGTTGCGGAGGAAGCCTTGGAAAGAGTTGGCATGCTTAAGTACAAGGATCGGCCCTATACCCAGATTAGCGGGGGGGAGACCCAGCTGGTGCTGGTGGCCAGGGCCCTGGCCCAGAAAACCCCGGTGCTGGTCATGGACGAACCCACTTCCCACCTGGATTTCCGCAACGAACTCATGTTCTTGGAGACCGTTGCCCGCCTGGTGGAGGAGACTAAAATATCCGTAATCATGGCCACGCATTTTCCCAACCATGCTTTTTACTTCGAAACCAGCAACACCAAGACAAAAATAGCATTGATGAATAACCAGCAATTTACGGTTCAGGGAAGTCCCAGCGAAGTGTTGAACGAGGAAAACATGCTCAATACGTTTAATATCAAGTCGGCGGTGGTCACCTTTCCCTGGGAGTCCGGCCATGTAAAGCAGATTGTGCCGTTAAAGACGCTGTAATTCGCACCTGCCGGCGCTTCCCTGCGGCAGCGCAGCAGGCTATAATTCTACAATTATAATATAAACCTCTGGCTGGGCCAAACCGGAATTGCGGCCAGGCTGCAACCTGTAAGCCTGCAAACCATAATTTGCGATTTAAAGGAGGGGTATGGAGATGCAAAGAATTAACCGCGTTCTGGCTCTTGCGCTAATCCTGCTCATCATTTTCCTGCTTCCCGGCTGTCAACAAAGCCCCGAGGGAGCCATTGATGAAAACGGGGCCCAGGAGACGATTATCGTTGAGGACTGCCTCGGCCGGAAGGTGGAAGTCCCGAAAAATGTGGAAAGGATCGCCGCTCTCTATTCCTTTGCCGGTTATGCCGTGGGCCTGCTGGGCCGCGGCGCGGACCTGGTGGCCGTTCCCGGAGGATTGAAAAGAGATGTCCTCTTTTGCAGGTTTTATCCCGAGGTCAAGGAAGCCTCCGTCCCGCGCCAGCAAACCATAAACATTGAAGAGCTGCTGAAGATCAAACCGGACCTGGTTATCATCAGGGAAGACACGGCCTCCGATGAAAAGGAAGTGGAAAAGCTGGAAAAGGCCGGCCTGCCCTATATTGTGGTTGAATACAGCACCATAGAAGAGCAGCAGAAAGCCCTCGAGATTATCGGCAAAGCAATCGGGCGGGAAAAGGAGGCGGCGGCTTACAACGAGTATTACAACCAGGTCATCGCCCGGGTGCAAGAGGTGTTGCAAGACATACCGGAAGATGAGCGCGTGAGGGTGTATCATTCTGAAAACCAGGCCCTCAGAACCATTCACCATACTTCCCTGGCGGCGGACTGGTCCAGGGCGGCGGGGATCATCAACGTCTCCGTAGGAGAAGAGCTGACGCTAATCGGCAACGACTACTACACCACCCTGGAGCAGGTCCTGATCTGGGATCCCGAGGTGATTATTGCCAATGAAAATACCGCTGTTGACCTGATCCTGGGCAATCCTCAGTGGTCGGGGATAAAGGCGGTGCGAGAGGGCCGGGTGTATCAGCTGCCCCATGGCATCTCCCGGTGGGGCCATCCCAGCTCCGTGGAGACGCCCCTGGTCATACTGTGGACGGCAAAAACGGTATACCCCGAACTATTTGAAGACGTGGACATGGAAGCGGAAGTGGAATACTTTTATAAAACCTTCTTCAATTACCAGCTTAGCGAGGAGGACATTAAGCAGATCCTGAGCGGAAAGGGGCTAAGAGAACCGAAAGGGGAGAGCAGTTAAGCCTTGAAGATATTGATCTGCATCGACGATACAGACAACCGGGAGAGCAAGGGTACCGGGCACCTGGCCTTGCGTTATGCCCAAGAAATAGAGAAAAACGGCTGGGGGATTGCTGAACCCATTTCCAGGCATCAACTCTTTGTCCATCCCGAAATACCCTATACCTCCCATAACAGCGCCATGTGTTTTGGCGTGGAGACAACGGCAAGCAGCCTGGAAAGAATCATCGAATTCGGTGGCCGCTTTTTATCCGCCAACAGTGCGCCGGGATCCGATCCCGGCCTCTGCGTGGCCGTTTTAAACAGGCTGGAAAACAAGCCCAGGTTGATTGAATTTGGGCTGCAGGCAAAGAAGAAAGTCCTCGCCAAGGACGAAGCCTATGAGCTGGCGGCCCGGGAACCCGGCGTTCACCTGTCCGAGCATGGAGGCACCGGCAGCGGCGTTATCGGCGCCCTGGCGGGTGTCGGACTACGCCTCAGCGGCAACGACGGCCGCTTCAAGGGGAAGTATTACCCCGATCGCAAGGGGGAGATTCTTTCAGTAGAGACCATATTGTCCCAGACCAACATCCAAGAGGTTAGAGAAGAGAACGGCAGGGTCCTGGGCAAAGAAGAGAAGATCATGCTGGGAGAGAAAGTAAAAAGCGTTCTACTGGACGGCAAGATTGTACTGCTGGTGGAGAAAAATGCCGGGGCTCCCGGGACGGCCCGATGGATCACCTTGGGCAGAGAAAAAATAAGGAAATACTAAGCCCATTCGTTCCATTGAGTCTGAGCCAAGGGGACGGTGACTTTGATTCACCGTCCCCTCTTTAAAAAATGGGCCAGTCCCTATAGATAAGGTGCAACGATCGGCTAAAAAAGATGAATGAACTAATAAGACTTCTCTCTATTCCTGATCTTGATTATATCAATCACTTTATAGCTAAAAATGAGGAATCTACTTTAAGAAACCTCGGTTACTTGAAGTAAGATTGTTGAAGCATTAATCTTTCGGTAGAGGATTATGATAAACGATAAGAGGGTCTTTTCGTCACCGTCAGGGTAAGGCTCATCTTATGGGCACAATAGAGAACTCATGGACCCTCCTTTGATACGGGGAAAAACAGAATGACCGTTATAATTCTTTTTTTGCCGGTGGCTGCTCCAGACGGCAATGGGCATAAAAAATCGCTTGCAAGCCCTCAATAGCTTTAATGACTCATATAAAAGCCGACGAAAATGTCGGCTGTGTTTTTGCAATAACATTGGCAGTACTTTGGGATTTCAATGCTTTACCAAGAAGGACCGGGGAGACGAAAAGCCTTGTACATCAATGGTGCGGGCGAGAGGATTTGAACCTCCAAGGGAATGCTCCCACTGGATCCTAAGTC
>JAAZIN010000113.1 GCA_012800855.1 Bacillota bacterium | reverse complement strand
TCTAAATAATATTCTTAACGTTATTTCCGGTGAAATTTTGTATAGTAAGTTCATTGGAGCAAGTGTAATATTTTTAGTGAGCGTATCCACGGTTATTCACCTTTTTATTGTTTTAATTCCTTGCGAATAAACTCTTCGATTATTTCCAAGACCAAGGAAGGCTTATTATAGCGCCTGATCTCGTGTTTTTCCAAAGAGTTAATTCCATCAAGCAAGTCATCTATGCACCAGGCTGCCTTTATATACCCTTCTTTTTCCAGCGCTTCTACCAGCTGAGTCTGATGGTCATCTATATGCTCACCATACTTCGCCAACCGGGGTACGGCCAGCACTTTTTTCCCCATTTTTAATGCACCAATCAATGATCCTGTTCCGCCATGCGATATGAGCAAATCCGCTTCTTGCTGATATCTCCTGAATTCATCGTCGGGCATAAACCTTTTGTACTGATAATGCTTCGGCAAGTAAGAAGAATGCCCAATCTGAGCGATTATTGTATCCGTTATCGCACCGCATTCAACCAGTTCATCAATTTTTTTGAGAAGACGGTTAAATTGATATTCTCTTGAACCTACGCAAACGAAAATCAATAAATGCTTCCTCCATAAACCGCATTGGGGTAGATTTTCTTTAATGACTCCCACTGAACAATAAACAGATCGGCATATTTATACAATAAGCGGCCGGTCCTGGTGCCGTCATGTCTTCTTGAAATGCTTTCTATGTAAATCAGTTTCTTGCGAAAGAACTTGGCCAGGAAGGCCATCGGCAATACAACCATGGTTCCGGTTGTGATAACAACATCGGGCTTTTCTTTAAGCCAAATCATGATTGATTTAAAAAAGTTCACCATCATTTTCACGGGAAAAGTTTTGTCCTTTAACCCTGTCTGCAACAAGTAATAATCCGCGTTGACAGCATAACCGGCATTTTCAGTAACCCAGAACAGATCATGATTTTTCGATAACGGTGCCAGCATCCTTAACTGTTCATAATGCCCGCCTGATGACGAAATCAAGCATATTTTGCAGCGCCCTTTTCCCATTGGTTTAACAGTATACTCCCGCATTTTTTTTACTGCATTTCCTTGCTTGAAGCAGTCTCCTGATGGCTCAGTGCAACAATACTTCCTTCAACATAGCCATTACTTGTTATTACTACAGGTATGGTTTTTAAAAAACATACTATGTCAAGAATAAAACTTATCCGTTTTACATATTCACCATCAAGCTTAGCCTTAAGCTCCGGGGAAAGTTTATCCCGGCCGTTAATTTGCGCCCACCCGGTAAGGCCTGGCCGGACATCATTAGCCCCGTACTTATCCCGCTCTGCGATTAGCTCGATCTCGCTTAAAACAACCGGGCGCGGACCAACAAAGCTCATCTAGCCCATCAAGATGTTCCATAGCTGGGGCAGTTCGTCCAGGCTGCTTCTCCTAAGCAGCTTTCCAACTCTGGTTATGTATTTTTCAGGATCTTTAATTGAATATTTTGGTGAATCATTCGGCGCATCTGCGCGCATGGTTCGAAATTTCAGCATATCAAAAGTAGTCTTCCCTTTTCCGTATCTTTTTTGCTTAAAGATAACCGGGCCCTTGGAGTCAATTTTGATGGATAGGGCTATGGCTATGTATAAAGGAGACAAAACTACCAACCCTGCCAGTGCCATTAATAAATCCAAAACTCTCTTTGTCTTCAAATACGTCATTTGTTGTTCTCCTTACTCCTTCCGGCGAAGACTACGATTCAATCGACTTGTGGAAGGCGGCTGGGCAAGCGAGGAAAATCTATTTAAGCATTTTCTCAACAGCAACAAGTGACATCAGCATGTCATTGTTCGAGGCCTTATTCGAAAAGAGGTATCTTGGATATTATTGTTGCTTGCTTTTACATATAATTGGTCAAGATTACCACTTTCTTCACAATTGATTAATTTAATTTCGACAGTACTGCCTCATTACCTTTTTGTTATTTCAAATAGTCATAACACGTTTTTTATACTATGTATTTTTCCGCGGGAGCACGTTAACAAGTTATGTCGACTAGAAAGAAAGCATATGAACGAATAAAACAGCATATATATTTTAAGTTGCGGGGAATTCCATTAATATTAATCCACACAATGCACAGGGTTATCCACAGCTTTAAGGGCCATTTTAAAGATTTTTTCTGCCCTTTTCACATTATCCACATGGAGTAAACATAAGCTGTTCTCCAGTTATGGGAATTTTGAGGGTTATTATGGAGCAGATGGCAGTTTTAAAGAGAAGAGATAAAATGCGGCTGCGCGGTGAAATTTAGGAGGAAAGGCGAGGTAGAAACGAGCCTTTAACCCTGACCGTTTAGCAGACGGTGGGCGGCCGGCAGACCGGCATGGGCGTTCAGGTTTAAGGGGGCAAAAATGCCGCGCCGGTAGAGGGGGTATGCGGCGGCGGCGACCATGGCCGCATTGTCGGTACAAAGCTCGGGAGGCGGGAAGTAAAGCGGCACGCCGGGAAGGGCGCGCATGAGCTCTTCGCGCATTAAAAAGCGGAGCCTGCTGTTGGCGGCGACGCCTCCGGCCAGGAGGACACAGGCGGCATTGTGCTCACGGGCGGCGTTAATGGTTTTATCCACCAGCACCCTTACCACCGCCTCCTGGAAGGAAGCGGCCAGGTCGGCCGGTTTGGGCGCTTCTCCTTTCTGACGAAGGTGGTGCAGGTGGTTAATCACCGCCGATTTCAGGCCGCTGAAGCTGAAGTCAAAGCGGCCCTCCTCCTCGTCGAGGTAGGCGCGAGGGAAATCGAAGGCGGCAGGGTTCCCCTGCGCAGCCATGCGATCTATGATCGGGCCCCCTGGATAGCCCAGGCCCATCGCCCGAGCCACCTTGTCAAAGGCCTCGCCGGCGGCATCATCGCGCGTCTGCCCCAGGGAGAGAATTTCATCCGGCCCCGTCATGAGCAGCAGGTTGGTGTGGCCGCCGGAGGCGATGAGCGCCACCAGGGGGTAGCGGATCCCGGCCCCGGTAAGAAAGTTGGCATAAAGGTGCGCCTCCACGTGGTTGACCGCGATTAACGGCAGGCGGGCGGCATATGCCAGCGCCTTTGCCGTGGAGACGCCCACCAGCAGCGCTCCCACCAGGCCGGGGCCGTTGGAGACGGCCACGGCGCTGAGATCTCCCAGCTTGAGACGGGCTTCAGCTAGGGCCTGCTCGATGATGAGGTTGATCTGCTCCAAGTGGCGCCGCGAGGCGATCTCGGGGACCACGCCCCCGTAAGCGGCATGGAGCTTTACCTGCGAAGAGATGACATTGCTGCAAATGCGGCGGCCGTCTTCCACCACCGCCGCCGCGGTTTCATCGCAGGAGCTCTCAATGCCGAGTATGTAGACTGGGGTTTTAAGAAGCCGGCTCATCGTCATCCTCTCCCCCGCCGCCCAGTTCGCAGAACATGACCAGGCCGTCCTCGTCAAAATAGTAATGCTTGCGCACCCCTTTTATGGTAAAGCCGAATTTTTCGTAAAGCTTGCGGGCGGCGTGGTTGCTCGGGCGCACCTCCAGGGAGATGCGGCGTGCCCCCAGCGAAAGCGATTTATCCATTAGAGCCTTAAGCAGCGCCGTCCCGATGCCGAAGCGCCGGTATGGCTCGGCCACCGCAATGGTGGTGAGGTGGGCTTCATCCAGTATGACCCAGATGCCGCCGTAGCCGACCACCTTGCCTCCCACGCGGGCCACCAGGTAGTGAGCCACTTCGTTTCTTACCAGTTCGGTGCGGAATGATTGCAGCGACCAGGGCTGATCAAAGGAGTCCTGCTCAATCTTGGCCACGGCTTCCAGGTCGTCCAGAGTCATGGGCTCAATGGTGAAGCTCAGGGGCACTGCGCATCCCTCTTCTTTCGCTCTTCGAGGCGAAGCTCGGCTTCGGGGCGGCGCAGGTACTGCGGCAGAAGCTCGTGAAAGGATGAGGGGTGGCCCTGCGCAAGAAGGCGGCGCCCGCAAAGCGCCACCCAGGCGGCCCGGCAGGCGCGCTGGGGCGCCTGGGGGAGAACCGCCATTTCGCCCAGCGCCTCGCTGATGTAGGAGCCGTAAGAATTTAAGCCTTCCCCGACAAAAACAATGGGTTTGCCGTAACTTTTCAATCTCTGGACAAAGGGGCCCAACTCCACCGCCGCCGGCGGTATGACCATCTCCAAGGCACGGGGAGGAAGAGATTCGCGCCGGTAGAGGGCGCTGTAAACCTCATGGCGGCGGGCATCAAGCAGGGGGCAGATGAAGGCCCCCGGCGAGGGCACCGCTTCAGCCAGCGCCTGGAGGGTGGAGACACCTACCGCCGGTATGGAAAGGCCCTGGGCCAGGGCCCGGGCCGTGGAGACGCCGATGCGGATGCCGGTAAAAGAACCGGGCCCGGCAGCAACGGCCACGGCTTCCAACTGTTCGCGCTCAATGCCGCTCTCTTTCAGCATGGCGTCAATCAGCGGCATGAGCCGCTCGGAATGGGTTTTGCGTATGTTCAGGGTAAACTCGGCCAGCAGCGCCTCATCATCTATCAAAGCCACGCTGCAGGCCAGCGTCGTCGTGTCTATGCCCAGGATCAGCAGTTCGAGCCCAGCCTTCCTCTATGTTCTTTAGAAAGGTCCAGCGGCAGCATGTTCAGCCTGCCGTCGACCCGCCAGGTAACGCTCTCAATTAGCCTGGACACTAGCCAGGAGCTCTCCAGCCCGCGGGGCATCAGCCAGAGGCGGCGCCCCTCCCCGCCGTGATCATGGAAGCGCTC
Source organism: Bacillota bacterium (assembly GCA_012800855.1). Lineage (GTDB taxonomy): Bacteria > Bacillota > Dethiobacteria > DTU022 > DTU022 > JAAZIN01. Next base: position 7,095 of record JAAZIN010000113.1, on the reverse strand, counting down.
AATGGTAATATCGAGTCTCTCAGCAGGAAGCAGCCCGGGAAGGTTGTTCGCCCATTCCACAAAGGCGACCCCATCGCCGGGAAGATATTCTTCGAATCCCAGGTCTTCCAGCGCCGCCGCCTCGTCCAGCCGGTAGAAATCAAAATGATACACCGGAAGCCGGCCCCGGTATATCTTCAAGAGAACAAAGGAAGGGCTGGTCACCATTTCGGTGACGCCCAGCCCGGCGGCGGCTCCGCGGACAAAGACCGTCTTCCCGCTGCCCAGTTCGCCGTTCAGGGCAACCACCAGGGGTTCCCTGATAAAGCTTCCCAAAACCATGCCCAAGTAAATGGTCTCCTCTTCACTGCGCGTTGTTAAAAATGCTTCACCTTGCTGCATAGTCCCCCGCTTTTCCATATTTTCCTGGCATAATTATAGCTTTGCCCGGTTTAAAAAGCAAATTGAGAGCCTCGCTGAGGCAGTGGGATTAAAAAATTTGTTTGAATGAACCAGGTATCTGCTATAATATAAGAATTAATGGCAAAAAGGACATGACATTCTGTTAAATAACTGGAAGCAGCAAACCGAAAATTTAAGAAACCGGAGAGGGGAAAGAACGATGAATCTTCCACGAATTTCCGTGCGGCGTCCCGTCGCGACAATTACCATCCTGTTAATCGTCCTTGTTATAGGAACAGTGTCCCTGGTGCAGACTCCCCTTGACCTGCTGCCCGACATCAGGCCGCCATACCTGGCCATAATTACCGTTTTCCCGGGCAGCTCTCCCCAGGAAAATTTGAAGCTGGTTACCGAACCCATTGAAAGTGCCCTCTCCCCCATCAACGGAGTAAAGAATATTCTCTCTCTCTCCCAGGAGCACGTCTCCCTGGTAGCCCTGGAATTCAACTGGGGAGCCAATCTGAAGCAGAAGCGCGAAGAGGTGGGAACCAGGCTGGACCTGATGAGCCTGCCGGAAGGAGCCGAGCGTCCCATCATCCTCGAATTTGACCCCACGCTGCTGCCCATCATGCAGGTAAATGTAGGCAGCAGCCTTGAACCGGCCGAGCTGACCAAATGGCTGGAGGAAACCGCCAAGCCGCGCCTTGAAGCCATTCCCGGCGTGGCCAGCCTGATGATTGAAGGCGGAGTGAAGAAAGATCTTTTTATCCGGCTCTTTCCCGATCGCGTCCTGGAAAATGAAATCTCTTTCGAGCAGGTGTCGAACATACTGCAGGCCAGCTTGCTCAATATCCCGGGCGGGAAAGTGGAGCTGGATGAGCGCGAGATGCGCATTCGACTGGTGGGGCGCTCACCGGAGTTGGAAGATCTCCGCAACCTGGTGGTGGGCTTTCAACTGGACGAGGAGGAGCTAAGAAAGCTCATCGGGCGCTCGGTGGATATTGATCTTAACCGCTTGCTCTCGCAGGCGCTGCCCGTCAGCGACAGCCTGGAGATACCCATGCGCGAAGTGTACCTCAAGGATCTCGCGCCGCAGCTGGAAGTAGACGAAGAAGGGCGGTTGATCATAAAGCCCGATGCGGAGCGGCTTAAAAAATACGGCCTCGACCTGGAGCAGATTGCCGAAGCACTGCCTGAAGAGTGGCCGATAGACATTGAAAAAAACAAGATCATCGTTCCCCTGCCGCCGGACGTGAGTGCGGAGCTGGAGGAAATCGGCAATATTTACCTCATCAGTATCCCCGATTTTGACGCCTGGAAAGAACAGCTCAAGGGGCTGGAAGGAAAGGCCAAAAGCGAACTGGGCAAGGCTTCGCAGCAGCTGGAGAAGGCCATCGTGGACATGTCCATGGCCATGATCCTCGCATCGGCGGGCGGCGGGAGCAGCCTGCCCATACCGGAAGATGAATTTCCCCTCATCCCCATCCGGCTGCAGGATATCGCCGAAGTGAATTTTGATTTTCATGAGGCCTCCTCGATTAGCCGGATCAACCGGCAGCCGAGCATCGGCTTCTACCTGCAGAAAGAAGGAGAAGCCAACACGGTGGCAGTTTCGCGCCAGGTGCGCCGGACGCTGGACGAACTCTCCGCCGAGTTCAACGAGCTGGGCTACGATTTAACCTTTACCTTTACTTACGACCAGGCCAAAGAGATCGAAACCGCCCTGATGGACCTCTTCGTCTCGCTCCTGCAGGGTTCCCTTCTTGCCGTGGCCGTGCTGCTGCTCTTCTTGAGAGACTGGAGCATGATCGTGGTCATCGGAATGACCATACCGGTGGCCGTGATCGCGGCCTTTGCCCTTCTCTATTTCGCCGGCCTCTCCATCAACCTGATGACCCTGGGCGCCCTGGCCCTGGCTGCCGGGATGCTGGTAGACAATGCCATCGTGGTCAGTGAAAACATTTACCGGCACATTCAACTGGGCGCCAACTCCTTGGAAGCGTCAATTAAGGGGAGCAACGAGGTTGGCGGAGCCATATGGGCCTCAACCCTGACCACGGTCTGCGTCTTCTTCCCCGTGGTTTTTCTAAGCGGGTTGGCCGGCGAGCTCTTCCGCGATTTCTCCATTACGGTGACCTGCGCCCTCTTCGCTTCGCTGGTCGTGGCCATGACCGTGACTCCCATGCTCTCATCGCGCTTTCTGCAGCAGGGCAATAGGATGGTGCCGTCAATGACGGGGTCCCCCCGCTACCGCGCTTTCCTGGAGTGGGTTTTGCGCCATCCCTGGGCCACACTGGGCATCGGACTGGCCGTGGTGATCATCGGTGCAATTATGGTGCCCCACCTTGAGTCCGACCTCTTCCCCGTGCCCGAGGAATCGGCTTTTTCCGTTGAACTGACCCTCCCTCCGGGAACGCCCCTGGGGGCAACTGACAACTACACGGCTGAACTGGAGAAGATCATCGGCGCGCTGGAAGGGGTTGATTATTACACCACCCGGGTGGGAGAGCAGCAGCTTTTCGGCGTTGCTATCCAGTCGGGCATATCCAACGAGTCCCAGATCAGGGTGCATGTTAATCCGGAACATGCCGCAGAAATTGAGCAGATGATAGCCACGGTCAAGGAAAAGGCGGAACCCCTTCTGCCCGCAGAGGCGGAGCTCACCTTCAGGCGGGAAACGATCATGGATGCAACCGGGTTCAGCCTGGGGCTGGAGCTCATGATCCAGGGACCGGAGCAGGAGAAGGTGGAGCAGCTTTCAGATGAGATCCTGGAAAGGATAAAGGAGTTGCCGGGTCTCACCGGCGTGCAGAGCGCCACTGAAGAGGCCATCCCGGAAGTGCACGTGAAGGTGGACCAGTTCAGGGCCCTGCGCAAGGGGACCACGGCCTACCATGTGGGGATGATGCTCTACCAGGCCATTGATGGCTTCTCTGTAGCCCGCCTGGAGACAGGTGAAGGCATCTTTGAGATCATTCTCGGATTCCGGAAGGAAGATTTAAATACCCTGGAGGACCTGGAGAAGCTGGGCTTCTACACTTCCACCGGTTCATACGTTCGCCTGGGGGATATTGCCGATATCGAGGTCACTTACGGCCCGCTCAATATCGCCCGGGAAAACCAGCAGGTCATCGGCAGGATCCAGGCTCAGCTTTCGGGGATTAGCCTGAGCGAAGCCAACCGCGCCATCCAGGAGGCAATTAAAGACATAGAGCTGCCGCCGGGTTACCGCGTCAAGGAGGCTACCTCGAGCCAGATGGCCGAGGTTTACGACGATCTCTACCTTGTGCTTGTTGTCTCCATCTTCCTGGTCTACCTGGTCATGGCGGCCCAGTTTGAATCGTTCCTGCATCCCTTTATTATCATCTGCAGCCTGCCGCTGGGTCTTGCGGGTTCAGTAATCGCCCTCTATATCACCGGTAACAGCCTGAGCATACCGGCGATCATCGGTGGAATAGTCCTGGTGGGGGTGCTGGTCAACAGCGGGATTATTATGGTTGACTTTATCAACCAGCTTCGCCGCATTCACGGCCGGCCCCTGGAAGAGGCCATTGTCACTGGCGCCGCCACCCGGCTGCGGCCCATCCTCATGACCACCATCACCACCATCCTGGGCCTGGTGCCGCTATCACTGGGCTTGGGCCAGGGCAGCCAGCTGCAGGCGCCGATGGGCATCTCCCTTATCGGCGGCATGACCGCCGGCACCATCCTGCTGCTTGGCTTCATCCCGGCGCTCTACTACCTGGTGAACCGGAGGAAGAATCTTTCCGTTGACGCGAACCAGTTCGATGATATGACCGTATAGCGGGACGCAGGTGGCAAGAAATAACACTGCTTAAGGCGGATGTTGTATGCGGGCGGGCATGAAAGCCCGCCAATTGAGATGTGAGAGGTGAGAAGTTTGAAATGAGAAAAGTGGGACACTAGGGACGTACCTTTTTGTCCCATTTTGATCTGGTTCTGAGGTTGGCGGGCGGGCGTGGAAGCCCGCCCCACGCGCTTGTTACCTTCCTGAACATATGGATCCTCAGCCCTTGATGCCGCAGTGCATTTTCACCAGGCGCTTGCAGGAATCGATGTCGTACTGATTGCGGATGGCGATCTTCTCCATGATGGGTGAGCCGCCGCCGTGCAGCCCTCCCACCTGGGCCACCCCGGCCATAGCGGAGCAGAGCATGTCGGAGAGAGTGCGGAAGAGGCGGTGCTGGTTCTCTGCCGAGATGCCGTCCTTGCGCATCATGTACTTTTCCAGCAGCGGCTGGAGTTCCGGGTTGTAGAAATCATCTTCCAGGGGCAGGGTCGCCGGCAGCCCCCCGGCCAGGTCGGCCAGGATCTCATACTCGTGGTAGAGGTTGACCCCGGCATGGTAGCGGCCCACGTTGGTGTAGATGATGTTGGGGATGTGGGTCCCCGAGGCGGCCTGAATGGACTTCACCGAGGCGGCTATGCCGGCGGCATAGACCAGCTCGCCCACGGCAATGAGATCGGAAAGTTTATCCTTCACGTGAGAGGCATGAGCCACCCCGTTGTACTCAGCCACCAGGGCGGAGGCGCCCAGGATGAGATCGGTCATCGCCGGCTTGCAGCCGGTGTAGCTGTGGCGGTGGTAGGTGGCAAAGAGCATCGCCAGCAAGCTGGCAAAGTAGGTTTCACCACAGAGAAAAACCCGCTCCCAGGGAACGAAAACATCGTCAAAAATGGTCATGGAATCGGCAATCCCGTAGAAGTGCTTGGTGTGGATATGCTTGCGCGGCCGCGGCGTGGTGATGCGCACCACCTGCTTAATCCCCGGGGCATCGGCGGGAATGGCGAAGGCCACCGACCAGTCGGCATCCTGCTCCGTCATGAGGCGGGTGGGAACGACAATGATCTCGTCGGAGAAGGGAGCGTTGGAGTTGTGGGCCTTGCAGCCCCGCACGACGATGCCGTCTTTCTTCTTCTCGATGACCCGCAGGTAGAGGTCGGGGTCGCTCTGCTCAAAGGGGCGCTTGGAGCGATCGCCCTTGACATCCGACTGGGCACAGTTGCCCACGAGGTCGTTTTTCTGGAAGTACTTCATGTATTCAACGAAGCGGGGATAGTATTCGGTGCCCATGGCGTCATCGCAGTCCTTGGCCACCACAGAGATGGCGTTGAGGGCGTCGATGCCCATGCAGCGCTGAATGCAGCCCCCCACCTGGCGGCAGAGCAGGCGGGTGCATTCCTGCTTCTTCAAGAGGTCCTCGGAACTCTGGTGGATATGGTTGAGGCGGTGAATTTCCTCCCCGGTGAGGTGAGACCTGGCCGTGATCAGCCCTTTCAGATCGGGATCGTTGACCCTTTCGAAGCTGTCGGCAATGAGATCAACCCCCGGTTTGAGGCGGGGATCGTCCCTGCCGATGAGCTCTCCCCCCATGTAGATATTTTTGCGCATCCGGTAAAGCCTCTCCCTGTACTCTTCCGCCGTAGCAATACCCATCCTTCTCCCATCCCTTTCTTATAAAATTTAGAATCATCTTAATTGTATAACACTGGGAAAATGGTTTCAAGAAATGCGAAGCTGCCCCGGAACCCTCATCGCTGTTGACGGCCCGGGCCGGGCGCTGCTATATTGTTTGCAGAAACGCCGGAAAGGTGAGCGTAAAGCTTTTATAGCATACAACAGCTTGTAAAGGGGAGGTTTTGAGGTGCATGTCGTCTTCGCCCTGGTAGGCGGGCTGATCTACCTGCTTGGCGGTTTAATCCTTAAATTTATGGGCGCCGGAGCAGATTCACGCAACCCGGTGGCGGGCTACCGCACCCCCCGGTCAATGAAAAGCCCGGAAAGCTGGGTTGCGGCAAACCGCTACGCGGCAAAAGCTTTTTTTGCCGCCGGTGCAGGAATCTTGCTGTTTGGAATGGTGCTCTGGTGGAAGCCGCTGCCGCAATACAATGAGCTGGTCATCCTGGCCTTGATCCTCCTCTCTCCCGTGGCCATCATCCTGGCAACGGAATCGCACTTGAAACGCCGCTTCGATGAAGATGGTACTGCCAGGCCGGAGCCTCTTGGCAGCGCAGGGGACGCCGGAGAAGCGAAAAAGATGCCCTATTCCCGGCTCGAATGGCTGCTTGAGGCCGCCTCACTACTCCTAATTCTCCTGGGTGCAATCGTTTCCATGAGCAGCTGGAGGCAGCTGCCTGACCTGGTGCCCCGGCACTATGATTACCGGGGCGTGGTCGATGCCTGGGGCGGAAAGGGAAGCCTGGCGGCCCTTCCCGTGGTCAATGCCCTTCTCTACCTCGCCCTGACCCTGGTGAGAATTTTTGTGCCGGCGTATTCCGGGAAAGAGATGCCGCGCCGCTCCCTCATCCTCGGCATGGAGCTCATCGCTTGGTTGAAAGCCACCACGGCCGGGATCTTCACCTACCTCACCTGGTCCACGGTTCAAATTGCCCTGGGCCGGGCGGAGGCGCTCTCGCCGCTCTTCCTCCCCCTGTCGGCGGGGTTTTACCTGGTCATCCTGGCAGTCTACGTTGTTTTGATTTTGCGGGGTAAGAGCTAAAATCCCCCCCTTTTCAAAGGGGGGAGTTTAAATCCCCCCGACGCCAGGGCAGTATTTGAGCTGCATTGCGGGCGGGCGTGGAAGCCCGCCCCTGATATGGTAGTGCGTGTCAAGACCCCGCATAAAATTTTTTTCATCTCATGTTTTGTCCTAAAACTAGCCGAGACCAACAAGGTCGGCATAAAATTTAGTA
>JAAZIN010000112.1 GCA_012800855.1 Bacillota bacterium | reverse complement strand
GATCCTTTGCTGCTCAAACATTGACTTTTAACAGGGGGCATGTTAAAATTAGCAGCGCGAGGTGGGTGTAGCTCAGCCGGTTAGAGCGCCAGGTTGTGGCCCTGGAGGTCGTGGGTTCGAATCCCATCACTCACCCCATATTTATCCCATTTTATACACTTAGACTGCGCTGGGGTGTGGCCAAGCGGCAAGGCACGGGACTTTGGATCCCGGATCGTAGGTTCGAATCCTACCGCCCCAGCCACTTTTGTGCCCCGCGGAAGCTGCCTCAAAAAGGGCTGCCTTTTTATTATGGAAATAAGGGCTGGAGCCAGTTGAAAAAGACATCCCAGACCTGCTCCCGGTGATGGGTGAAGCGGTGATCGGCATCCCTGACCAGGGCCAGCTCCTTGGGCTCGCCGGCAGCCTCATAAAGCAGCTGCGCATCGGAAACCGGCACAACCTCGTCGGCGGAGCCGTGGATGAGCAGCAGGGGGCGCGGCGCAATCCGCGCGGCGCAGGCCGGCAGGTCGTAATGCTGCAAATCCTGGAAAAGGCGCCTCTGCACATAGACTAATCCGCTGCCGTCGTTGAGGGCGATCCTTTCACCGGGCGGCCCGCTGAGGCCGATCTCCTTCCCGGCAAAGCCGCTGAATAGCTGCAGCGGCCGGGCCACGGCGGCCCAGGTGCAGACGGAGTCAATCTGGCGGTCGGAAGCGGCGTAAGCCAGCACGGTGGCCCCGCCGAAGCTGCGCCCGTTGAGGATGATCCTCCGGTAGCCCTTGGCGCGGGCCCAGTCGACCGCGGAGCCAAGGTCCTCCACCTGCCGCGTTAGGGTGATCTCCTCCCAGATCCCCTCGCTCTCGCCGCAGCCGGTGAAATCGAAGAGCAGGGTGGCATAACCGCGGGCAGCCAGTTGATCCCCCATTTCCAGGGCTCCGCCGCCGCCCTCCTTGCTCCCGGTGAAGCCGTGGCAGACGATAACCAGCGGCGGCATAAGGGCGTTCTTCCCGAAAACTGCGCCTCTCCCCGGCACCGCTCCGCCTCCCTTCACCGCCGCTTCCGCCTCACGCAGGAGCGCCGCCAGCTTCAACCCGTTCCGGTTAACTATCATTTCTTTCCGCCAGCCCATTTCTACCTCCAAAAGATCTTCCTTCTTTTTTTATTAATAAAAGGTTGTTGTTTCGGCTATGGCCGACCAGTCCCGTGCCGGAAAATAACCCAATGCCTCGTTAAGAGCAAGAGGGTTATTTAAGCCGTCGGGCGAGGCATGCCTTGCCCCTACATCGGGCCGGGCATGCTCGGACCCTACAACTAAAATCGTTACTTTATTTCTGAAAAAAATCATCCCCTGGTAATAGGCAATTCTCTTGCCTCCATTTTCCAGCTTCTGAATTCCTGTACGGATATGCCGTTCCTACAGCAGCTGAAATCGTGACTTTAATCCATAACGACCTGCCGAATTAATATTATATTATCTTGTTAGGCATTTCCATTTCACTTACGCCAGGCCCAGCAGGCGGGCGGTTTGGGCCACCAGGAAGCAGATGACCATCCCGGTCAGCGTGGGAATGAGGAAGGCGGCGGCGGTCCACTTGAGGCTGCGCGTCTCCCGGTAGATAGTGAGCAGCGTGGTGCCGCAGGGAAAGTGGTTCAGCGAAAAAAGCATCACGCAGACGGCGGTAAGCCAGCTCCAGCCGTGATCCAGCAGCAGCCCCTGGAGCTGCTCCAGGGAGCTCAGCTCCAGCAGCGCGCCGCTCGAGAGGTAGCTCATGATGACGATGGGAATGACAATCTCGTTGGCGGGGAAGCCCAGCAGAAAAGCCATCACTATATAGCCGTCCATGCCCAGCAGCGAGCCGAAGGGGTGCAAAAGGCGGGCCCCCCATTGGAGAAGAGTGAAATCGCCAACCGTGGTATGGGCCAGCAGCCAGATGAGCAAGCCGGCCGGCGCGGCCACGATGGCGGCGCGGCTGAGCACGAAAAGGGTGCGGTCAACAAAGGAGCGCGCCAGGATCCGCCCCAGATGCGGCTTGCGGTAGGGCGGCAGCTCCAGGACAAAGGTAGAGGGGAGCCCCTTGAGCACGGTTTGAGAGAGTATCTTTGAGACGCCAAGGGTGACGGCCGTCGCAAACACGATTGCCGCCAGGACGGCCGCCGCGGCGATAAAGGAGCCGGAAAAAGCGCCGGCGCCCCCGCCGCCGATGAAGATTGATGCCAGGACAATGAGGGTGGGGAAGCGGCCGTTGCAGGGGGCATAGTTGTTGGTGAGCACGGCAATGAGCCTCTCGCGCGGCGAATCGATGATCCGGCAGGCGATCACCCCGGCGGCGTTGCAGCCGAAGCCCATGCACATGGTCAGCGCCTGCTTGCCGTGGGCGCCGGCTCTCCGGAAGAAGCTGTCGAGGTTGAAGGCGACGCGCGGCAGGTAGCCCAGGTCTTCAAGGTAGCTGAAGAGCGGGAAGAAGATGGCCATGGGAGGGAGCATTACCGAGATGACCCAGGCCAGGGTGCGGTAGATTCCGGAAAGCAGAGCCCCCTCCAGCCAGGGCGGTGCCCCGGCGGCGGGGAAGAGGGCGCCCAGGCGCTCCTCCAGTCGGAAAAAGGCTTCCGCCAGAAGCTGCGAAGGGTAGTTGGCCCCGGCGAGGGTAATCCAGAAGACAACGCCGAGCAGGGCCAGCATGACGGGTATGCCGAAGCTTTTCGAGGTAAGGAGGCGATCGAGGCGGCGGTCCCACTGCCGGGAATTGCCCCCTTCCGCTCTTGCTACCTGCCGGGCAATCCCAGCGGCAGTTTTAAAGATGGCGGCAACAACGAGATCCGCCGCCGCCCTGCCGCCGCCCTGCCTTTCCAGGAGGGCCCTGGCAGAGTCAATGCCTGCCGCCAGCGCCTCACTCTTTTGCGGGTTTATTTTTTTTAGACGCCGTTCCAGCGTGCGGCAAAGCGAGCTGTCTCCTTCCAGCAGGCGCAGGGCCAGCCACCGGCTATCCAGGTCCGGCGGAGCAATTTCACGCACGGCGGGCACGAGCTGTGCCGCCGCTTCTTCAAGCGGGCGGCCGTACTCAACGCGCAGCGGTTTCGTGCTTATTTCGCCGGAGGCGACGCGGTAAACCGCCTCCTGCAGCCGCCGCAAACCCCGCCCGTCACGGGCATTTGTCCCCACCACGGGAACGCCGAGGAGACGTGACAGCAGCGGCAGATCGAGCCGGATCTTTTTCCGCTCCGCCTCGTCGATCAGATTTACACAGACTACCACGCGGGAAGTAATTTCAAGGATCTGCAGCACCAGGTTTAAGTTACGCTCCAGGCAGGTGGCGTCGGCTACCACCACAGTGACGTCTGGACGCTCAAAGCAGAT
>JAAZIN010000016.1 GCA_012800855.1 Bacillota bacterium | reverse complement strand
TGAGGGGCTTTTTTATTTAATAGTGAAGAGGAAGAAGCAATTTTTGAGGGCCGGTCCAAGCAAGGCTTGGGCCGGCTTTATTTTTTAAAAAGGAGGCGTTTTGTTTTGTATGTTAAAGCAGTTTTCCGGGGCGGACATGTAGGAACAGGGCGTTACCATGAGATGACAAGGTACATGATTGTTAGGAACCTGGTTGAAGCGCTTGATATTGCTAAAAGAATGCCCCGGGTGAAAAAGAATCACCTGGCGGTAATCAGCTGCAAGCCGATCAGCAAACAGGAATACCGTCGTGGCAAAAAAGCAGAGAAGTTAGATCCTTATCTAAATACCAGAAAAAATAAAAGAAAGGGGTAATTTTTCGTGTGGGATCCCATAGAAGTTTTGCTGGAAGCGTCATCGGAGGCAGTTGGCGATGAGAAAAAGTTTAACGAAGCAAAGAAGATTTCGGTAAAAATATTAAGCCTGTTGGACAGGCATTGTACCGGGCATGAGGCAGAAGTCGTTTTCCTGGCGCTTTACATGGTAATCCGTGCTTTAGTAGAAGCTATTGTTTTAAAAACCAAAAATATCAATCCTTTTCACTAAGTACACTTGAGCTGGTAATTCTCCTGAAGAATTCTATTGCCCCCTTCACATCGTTTTCATCCGGATGTCCTTTTGCAATTCCGCCGATCAACTTGAAGGGGCCAAACGTATCAAAACCTCGACATCCATAAGTTCCAAGCAACTCGCAGGACTTCTCGGCGATGATCTTCTTCATCTCCTTCGTGTAATCGCCTTTAACTCCATAGGTGTTAATAAGAAATACACGTTTATTGCTTGGCAAGTTGTTCCTGGCAAACTCCATTACCGCCTTGCTGAATTTGCCAAAATAAATACCAGATGCAAAGCCTACTAAATTGTAGTCAGATAGGTCTGCCTTTTTACATTCAACCACGTTGATTAGTTCTACATCTGCCAAATCCTTAATGGCATCTAGAAGTTTCTTTGTATTCCCATGATGCTGGGAATAGTATGCAATGGCAACTTTCATAGAGAATACCTCCCAGCTTTGCTGTTGTCCTGGTGCTATATTTCAATTATCGCCTCTACTTCTACCAGGACATTTCTGGGCAATTCCTTCACCGCCACGCAGCTGCGGGCAGGTTTTTCTGTAAAGTACTGGGCATAGATCTCATTAAACAAGGCAAAATGAGACATGTCGCTTAAATAGCAGGTTGTTTTAACAGTTTTGCTAAGATCGGTCCCTGCTGCCTCGGCAATTGCTTTAAGGTTTTCCATCACCTGCTTTGCTTGCGCTTCTATTCCCTCAGGGATTTCGCCACTTTGGGGGCAAATAGGGATCTGCCCCGAGGTGAACAGCAGATTGTTGACGCATACGCCCTGGGAGTAGGGTCCAATAGCGGCAGCAGCCTTTGACGTTTTAATTCTTTTGAGCATTCAACATACTCCTCCATTCCCGGATACGTCTGGATTTGCAAGGCGATAAGAATTCTTCCCTAATAAAATATTATCTTGCTGATTAGGAGCCAGTGGTGGAGTTGGCCACCACCCGCTCGCTCCACTGTTCACCGGCCTTGAACCACAAAAGCGGCTTGATGGCGCTGGGGAAAGGTACGGCGGCGACTTCATCCTTGCGCCCGGGGTTCAGCCAGCACTCCGCCAGTTTTCCCGGTATAGTTTCGCCCCATCGCGCAACTACGCCGGCAAGGGTTCCCCTGGCGGCCTCTTCATTCCCTCCCATGGCCTCGAGCGCCGCCCGCATCAGCAGAAGCGGCAGGGTCTCACCGTCAACGGCGATGGCCTGATCCAGGAAGAGCCGAGATTTAACATAATCGCCCGACTGGAAGAGTTCGGCGCACTTCAGGGCATGGTGATATCCCGTGGCCGGTATGTCTAGTTCGGGCAGCCGCCTTTGCCCGGCAAAATCAAAGGCGTAAAAGTTGCCCTGGCAGCCGGGCACCTGGATATCGCTTACCCAGACACGTTTTTCCCGCGCTTTCATGATCATGGAAAAAGAGGTGATGTCGCGGCAGATAGTGGCACGGGGCGAGATGTTGGGGTGCAAAAATCCCTCCGCCTCGCGCGGGTAGGGATCGCGCAGGAAAGATGCCGCCGCAGTTGCGTCCAGCTTCCCGTGGTGTTTCTCGAAAAGCTCAGTATAAGCGGTAAAACGCGGGAACCTCTGCCATTCCTCTTCTTTCGGGCACTCGCGCCAGTTGCCGCGCTTGTCGTAGCGGGCCAGTTCCTCGGAGCGGAAGCAATTGGTGGACCAAACGGCGCCGCCCACCATGGGCCGCCGCGCATGCAGCGTCCCCGCCGTCTCCAGCGCAATGGCGCTGTTCTCGGCGGCGCTGCCAATTATGATAATGTCGCCAAAAGGCCTGGGCAATCCCTTAAGGGCTATGTCCACCGCCTCGTCAATGCTTCTCGCGTTCTGCAGGATTTTTCTCAGGGTGATGATAAAGGGCACCGCCTTGCCCTTGATGTCCTTGAACAGCTCATTGGTGTTCAGGTGCGTATCATCCCAGGCCACGGAAATACCGGCATCGTTGAGACCGGCATTGGCCCCCACGGAACCGACAGTGTTTACCGTCATGAAGGGAAGTCCCTCCGAGGGCCGGTAGAATATGGCCGCCAGGTACGGCTGGATGATGGCGTGCTCGGGTTGCATGAGGTCGTAGTTGTAGCCGTGGATAATTGATCCATCAGGGGTATAGGGCGATATAGCCGCGAACTCGGAGCAGCCCGAGGTAATGAGCATCTCCCATATGGCCGTTGCCACCAGCACCTCCACGGGGTGAGCGCCGGCTCCATCGGCGATGCCTTTCATCTCCTCGCGAAGATCCGCCGGTATGGTTTCCCAGTATGCCGAGGCATAGTAAAAAAGGGCCGGGCGCGCCAGGAACCTGGGGATGGGGACAAGAGTTTCTACATAGGCATAGGCCTCGGCGCGAAACTGCCGGATGAGCTCACGAGCCAGCACCCCATGCTGGTAACCCATCTCGTAGGGCGTCCCGCTGAGATAAAGGACATGAAGCCCGCCCACTTTTTCCATGCGGGCGCGGGACATCACCCTATGATGCTCTTTTTCGGGCAGCTTTCGCGGACGCACCGGGTAAAATGCACGCAACGCATCAGTGAACTTGCCAGGCATCTGGATACCTCCAAAAACTTTGATTGACGACTTTTTATTTATAGTTATAAAATTAATACAACCTTGAGATATTAATAACTTTTTTCAATAAATTGCATAGGCATATTTTAGCATGGTCAATGGCAGACATCAAGCAGAGCTTAGGCGCTTTTGGCCTTGCAAAAAACGGGCGTTGCGGCGGCCTGGTATATTCACTCAAAGGGGCTGGGCCGCAGGGTGGGAATTCAAGCAGATTATTAAACTACGAGGAGGACGGACGATGAAAACACGGTTTGAAGTTCTTTCCCGGGAAGAAATTGAACAGATCCATGCTGCTTCTCTGGCCGTTTTGGCCGAGGTGGGGATTAAGGTGGACTACCGGAAGGCGCAGGAACTTTTCCGGGAAGCGGGCTGCACGGTGGACGAGGAGACGCAATCGGTGAAAATACCGGAGAAGGTGCTGATGGAGGCAATCGGCCGTGCGCCGCGGCAGTTTACCCTCTACGGCGCCGACCCAGAATTCAAGCTGGAGATCGGGGGCGACAGCGTTAACTTCGCCGGTCTGGGGACGCCCACAGCCGTCCTGGATACGGAAACGGGGCAGCACCGGCCCGCCACCATGGAAGACCTGGCCCGCCACATCATCCTCATTGACTCCTGCCGCTACATCGGCTGTTCGCAGCTGGATATCTGGCCTACTGACATCCCCATGACCACCATACACACCGAGGCTATCCGCGCCTGGGTGCGTCACAGCCGCAAGCCCTTCGGCATGGGCTGCTACGGCTTCCTGCCCACCCTGGACATGATGCGCATGACCGCCCTGGTGGCGGGGGGGAAGGAAGAGCTGCGCCGCCGGCCGCGCTTCTTCAGCATCTGCTCGGTGGTCAGCCCGCTGCAGATGAGCCGGATGCAGATAGAAGGGCTGCTCATCTGCGCCGAGTACGGCCAGCCGCTGGCCATGTCCCCAGAGGCCATCGCCGGGGCCACCGCACCGGCTACCCTGGCCGGGCTGCTGGTGCAGGAAAACGCGGCCATCCTGGCCCATATCGCCCTGGCCCAGATCTACCGGCCCGGCACGCCGGTGCTTTACGGGACCGTTTCCACCATTGCCAACCTGCGCCTGGGCACGGTGGCCCTGGGAGCGGTGGAGACGGGGCTGATCAGCGCCGCCTCAGCTCAGCTGGCCCGCTATTACGGGCTGCCGGTGCGCTGCGTCGGCGCAACTACTGAAGCAAAAACAGAAGATATTCAGGCCGGACTGGAACGCTCCGCCACGCTGCTCCAGGCAACCCTGGCCGGGGCCAATTTCATTACCTGCGCCGGGACTCTGGACAGCACCATGCTGGAAAGCGAGCCGCTGGTGCTGCTTGACGACGAATGGTGCGGCGCGTGCCTGCGGGTGGCCCAGGGCATCGATGTGCGCCCGGAAACAATGGCCCTGGATGTAATTAAAGAGATAGGTTTTTCCGGCAACTACCTGGCCGAAGCGCACACGGTAAAGCATTTCCGGACCGAACATTATATCCCCAACCTTCTGCCGCGGGAACCCTACGATACCTGGGTGAAGGAAGGGGCAAAGACAGCCCTGGAGCGGGCCCGGGAAAGGGCAAGGGAAATCTTGAAGACACACCAGCCCAGGACCCTGGATCCGGAGCTGGAACGCGAGCTGGAAGAATACCACCGCATGGTTGCCGCCCGGCCCCTGGAAGAATTCTACGCCTACGAGGCCGATGAGAAGCAGGATTTCTCAAACCTGTAACTGCTGCAAGGCAGGCGGATTTTAGCGCCGGCGGATAGTGAAAGAAGCAAACTTTAGCAAGGGAAGGGAAAGGATTTGAGCCAAAATCAAACACTGACAGAAGCAAGACGTTTCTCAACGGGGTGGAAGTTGCTGTTCAGCTGCGGGGACCTGGCGGTAAGCGTGCCCTCAGCCATCTTCATGTTCTTTCAGCTTTATTTCATGACCGATGTGGCCGGCTTAAGGCCGGATTACGCCGCCTGGGCCATAGGCGTGGGGCGCGTCTGGGATGCCATCAACGACCCCTGGTTCGGCATTATTATCGACCGCATCCGCTCCCCCTTCGACAGGAGACGCCTGGTCCTGCTCTACGGGGCAGTGCCTTTGGGGGCCAGCTTTGCCTTGTTGTGGGTGGTGCCGCCCTTTTCGCAACTGGGCTTGGCCGTTTACTACTGCCTCGTTTACATCATCTTTAACAGCGCTTTTACTTTTGTCTGCACCGGCTTCTATGCCATAGTGCCGGAATTGACCAGTGATTACGAAGAGCGCATCTCCATTAACGGCTACCTGATGGCCTATTCCATTGCCGGGT
>JAAZIN010000111.1 GCA_012800855.1 Bacillota bacterium | reverse complement strand
TGAAGAGGGCCACCCCGGCATAGCCGACCCAAGTGGGCAGGTGGTAGCTTTTGCTTTTGAGCAAGGCGGTGTATTCGCGAATCCCCAAAATGGCCACCAGGAGCATGAAGAGGGCATAATAGCTGCCGCCCAGGTAGACTAGGCCCAGGATCAGGGGGATGCCCACGAGGGCCGAGAGTATACGCAAGTGAAGCATCAATCATTCACCTCTGTTCGGGAGAAATCCTGCCGAAGCGCCGCTCCCGCTGCTGGAAGTCGCGAATGGCCTGGAGCAGGTGGATCCGGCCGAAGTCAGGCCAGTAGACGGAGGTGAACCAGAGCTCGCTGTAGGCCAGCTGCCATAGCAGGAAGTTGCTGATCCTGAACTCGCCCCCCGTGCGAATGAGCAGATCCGGATCGGGCAGCCCGGCAGTGTAAAGGTAGCCGGCAAAGAGCTCCTCGCTTATGTCCGTCTCCTTTAATTTGCCTTGCTGCAAGTCGCGGAGCATGGCCCGCACAGCGCGGACAATTTCCATCCGCGCGCCGTAATTCAGGGCGAAGTTGAGGAGCATGCCGCTGTTGCTTGAGGTGGCCTCCAGGCCCTTGGCGATGGCCCGCCTCACCTTTTCCGGCAGCCGCTCCGGATCCCCAAGGAGCTTGACGCGGACATTATTCCTCACCAGTTCCGGCAACTCGCTCTGCAGGTACTGCTCCGGAAGGCTCATCAAAAAGTCGATCTCCTGCAGCGGCCGCCGCCAGTTTTCCGTGGAGAAGGCAAAGAGGGTGAGCACCTTGATGCCCAGGTAGTTGCTGAAACGGACCACTTCCCGCACCGTTTCCACGCCCTGGCGGTGGCCGGCAGAACGAGGCAGGCCCCTCTCACGGGCCCAACGCCCGTTCCCGTCCATGATCATGGCCACGTGCACGGGAATCCTGTCACGGTCAATTTCTTTAAGGATCTCCTCTTCCCGAGGTGTGAGCTCCATCTGTCCAGCCCCGCTTTTCTCGCGTCTACATGGCAACGGCTCCCCCTGCGCAGGAAGAGCCGTTGAAAAAATAAGCGGCCTCCGGGCATAGGTTAATGGCGTGCCCGTAGCCTACACTTCCATTATTTCCTTCTCCTTGGCCTGGAGAAGCTCGTCAATGCGCTTTATCTTCTCATCGGTCAGCTCCTGGATCTCCTCCTGGGCCCGCCTCCACTCGTCCTCCGAAATCCCGCCGGATTTCTCCAGCTCCTTGAGCGATTCATTGGCATCGCGGCGGATGTTCCGGATGCCCACCCGGCTCTCCTCGGCCTTCTTCCGCACGTACTTCACCAGTTCGCGGCGCCGCTCCTCAGTCAGCTGGGGGATGGACAAGCGGATGACGTTGCCGTCATTCACCGGCGTGAGGCCAAGATCGGACTTCAAGATGGCCTTTTCAATGTCGCCGATGGAAGATTTGTCCCAGGGCTGAATGACCAGGAGCCGCGGCTCCGGCGCCGATATCCCAGCCAGCTGGATCAGCGGGGTAAGCGTACCGTAGTACTCTACCTCGATGCGATCCAGCAGGGAAGGAGTGGCCCTTCCCGCTCGCAAGGTGGCCAGTTCGCGCTGAAAAGCGCCGATTACCTTATCCATCCGCTCTTCGGCTTCCAGGTAAATATCTTCAACCATAAACTAACCACCCTTAATTTATTAAAGTGCCAATTCTCTCGCCCATAATCGCTCTTTTAATATTCCCGGCATGAAGCCCAAATACCACCAGCTTGATGCGGT
>JAAZIN010000015.1 GCA_012800855.1 Bacillota bacterium | reverse complement strand
TAGATCTCCCTGGTCATAATATCCTTGATCTTGATCTTCGGGAAGAGGTAGTTCACCTCCCACACGGAGAGGCTGGTCGCCGAAGAAGGATAGGCTCTCATGAGATCGTTTTCCGTAACCAGGCCCACGAGCTTCCCCTTGGACATCACGGGAAGCCGCCTGATGGAGTGCTTTTTCATCAGCTCCAGCGCCCTTCCCAAGGTATCTTCGGGAGCCACTATGACCGGGTCTAAAGCCATGTAATCCCGGACGAACATGCACATCTCCCCCTGTGAGGTTGATTTATGTTCTGCACTTTCTAGTTATTCTCTGCCGCGCGAAAGTAAAACACCGGTGTAGCCTGACACAGCGCCAGCTCTCAGGAAAAGCTGAGGGGCTTATTGACTTTTGAACATTTTCATGCGGGATTCTGCACTTTCACCTTCTTCGAATTGGCTGTACCGCCTGATAATTTCATCAATCACGCCGTTGGCTTTCAACTCTGCAATCCCCTCGTTAATGAGCTGGATCAGAGGCCTGTTATCCTTATGGGCAAGGCAAACCACGTTCTGCCTGTTGATCGCTTCGCTCACCACCTGGAAGCAGCCCTGGAAATAGCTGTGGTTAAGGCTGAGACCGACCATCTTCTCCGCCGAAACAAAATCGGTTTTATTCCAGAAGTGATCGAGAAAGCTGAGCGTATCGTTGTCATATTCAACCACTTCTGCACCAGCTTCCTTCAAATGGGCCACAGCCACGCCTGCTCTCCGGGTTCCTACTTTCCGGCCTCGCATATCCTCCAGCTTGAAGGAAACGGGGGCCTCGTGCGGGCTTCGCTTCATAAACAGGTGTGCTTCAAACTGGGCATAGGGCTGAGAAGCAATCACCGGGTATTCATCGAAAGCAGGATTGGGCCATCCGGCATTAATGAAGAGATCGATCTGCTTGCTCACCAAAAGGGGAAAGATATGGGCCCGCGGCGCTCCGATGAATTTGATCATGATATTTCTGCGCCGGCCGAGCTCTTTAAAGATGTCAATACCAATGCCCATGGATTCCCCCTCCTGGAGGAAGGACCAGGGAGCCAGGGCATCATCATGGGCGACGATTAAAAAGGAAGTGCTCAGCGCCGGTGCGGCAGCCACGGCCGCTTCCCGGTGATGCATGCTCTTTAGGGTATGATCCAGCGCCTCAATAAATTGATCCAGTTCCTCCCGAGCCACGGTAAGTGGCGGCTCCACCACCAAAACCCGGGGATCTTTGGCCGCGGTAGCAGTAATAATGCGGTGATTTTTCAGAAGCTTCGAGGCGACCAGCAGGGCCGTGGGTTCCTTCTCCTGCTGGGCGGCCTCCACACCCTTTTCCCCGTCATCATGAAGGGAGAGCTCTACCCCAATGAGCAGGCCCCTGCCGCGGACCTCTTTAATCATCTCATGCTCCCGGCGCAGCTCTTCCAGCCGCTGCATCAGGTATGCGCCTTTTTCCCGGGCCTGGGCGGGCAGATCCCGCTCCACTGCCTCCTGAAGAACGGCAATGGCGGCGGCCATGGCCGGCGTATTGCCTCCAAAATCGGCGCTATGGAGCAGGCATTTTTCCACGCCGCCGTAAGCCCGGTCCCAGATCTCCGCCGTAGTAATAATACCTCCTACAGGAAATACGCCGCCTCCCAAGGAGCATGGGAGACAGATGATATCGGGAACAATGGCCTCGTGCAGGCAGGCAAAGAGCTCCCCGCAGCGGCCCAGGCCGGTGCGTGATTCGTCCAAAATCAGTAGAGTGCCGTAGCGGCTGCAGATATCGCGTACCTTTTTCAGGTAGCCCTCGTCAGGAACGACCACCCCGCCTTCCACCTGGATGGGCTCCACGATGAAGCAGGCGGCCATTTCGTCGCGCATGACCATTTCCAGCGCGATCGTATCCCCGTAAGGCACCCTTTGGCACTCGGGCAGCAGCGGCTGAAAAGGAGCAGCAAAGGAGTCTCCGCTGCTCACGGATAGAGCGCCCAGGGTTTTGCCGTGCATGGCGTTGTCGCAGTAAACGAGGCGCGGGCGCCCGGTGGCGGCGCGGGCCAGTTTGAGAGCCGCCTCCACCGCTTCCGCGGCGCTGCTGCAGAAAAAGCATCTCTGCAAGCTCCCGGGGGCCAGCTGCGCCAGGTTGTGGGCCAGGGCCGCCGCCAGCATGGAGGGTAGATGATGAACCAGCGCCGGCAGCTCTTTTACCTCTTCAAAGGCTTCCCAAACCGCCCGGGGATTGTGCCCCAAACTCATCGCCCCAAAGCCAGCTGTAAAATCGAGGTAGGCATTGCCCTCTTCATCCCAGAGCCTGGTTCCCTCGGAACGAAGGAACTTGGAGTCAAATCCCAGCAGCTCCATGAGCTCCCCCAGGCCCGGGTTTATGTACTCCCGAATCAGCTTCTCTATCTCCTGCTGTTTAAAATCCAGGACCTCTTTTATGGAGATTAATACTCCCAGCTGAACAGCACCTCCTAGCTTCTCAAATTCCCTGGAATTGCTGCCACTATTATATTCCCCGCGCTGCTATATTTATCCTGCAGCGACATTTTTATATCTTCCGGTTTAGAGGCTAAAAACAGGCAGGTATGTCGGCTGAGTAATGATTGAGGGTATGGCCAGGCAAAGGGTTTTACTTTATGTACATCCGCAGGGGGTCGATTACTTCCCTTAGCAGCCTTATTTCGTTTTCAGTGGGCGGCGCGGTGGTTGTAACCTCTTCGATGAGCAGTTCAAACCCGGTGTGGGCGATCACCTCTTCGATGGTCACCCCCGGGTGAACCGACAGCAGCTTCATTCTTCCGCTCTTTTTGTCGAAACCCAGTACAGCCTTGTCGGTGATTACCTTTTCCGGTCCC
Organism: Bacillota bacterium; assembly: GCA_012800855.1. GTDB lineage: Bacteria > Bacillota > Dethiobacteria > DTU022 > DTU022 > JAAZIN01. The sequence goes on along the minus strand of JAAZIN010000015.1, from coordinate 8,683 downwards.
CCTCCTTTCAGGCCGGCTTCCCGGCGGGAACTCCCTCCCTGCAGGTAGCCGGGCGAAGTAAGATAGCTCACTTTTGGCGGAAACTTGCGCTTTTGATGGGGCATGATCACCAGCGTCTTCTTGGCCAGGGAGGCAATATCATTGCCTCCGCCGCTTCCGGTAAAGTGGCGGATCCCTCCCCCGGGGAGTTCGACCAGGGTGGAGTTCAGATTTCCATACATATCCACCTCCAGGCCGCCGAGAAAGCCCACGTCCACCAGCCCGCGGTGCAAGAACTGGCCCATGGCGCCGACAAAAGTGGTAAAATACTCGCTCTTGTACCAGAAACGGGGGTCGGCAATGCCCACTGTGGGCTCTATGGGGGCAGGATTCACCACGCCGATTTCCAGGATGATATTAATATGAGGGGCATGGGTCCGGCGGGCCAGCTCCGTGGCCACCTGGGGCAGTCCCAGGCCCACCACTACGTTCTGGTTATCCTGCAGCTCCCTCGCCCCTGCCACAGCCATGAGTTCGCGCGTGGTATAATCGCCGCTTTTTATCATTCTCACCCCCGGCTAGTACTTCTTCAGGGAATCGGCGGCCAGCTCCTGGATCCGCCTCAGCCCGCCAATGAGCTCCAGGTATTCGTCGAAACAGCTCACACCGTAAATGTATTTATCCAGGTATTTCTTCATCCCCTCCGGGGTGGTGGCGCAGGAGACATATTCGTCAATGTGCCGGCGGTCATAATCATACTTGCCGTAAACCGAGGTGGGATGGGCGCCGTAAGGCTGGTGCACGACCATTTTTACGCGCGGCGCAGGTATGGCCACCTCCTGTGCCTGCTGCGGCGTAAGTTCGCCGGAGAAGATTTCGTCGGCGGTGAGAATGATTGTCTCCGCCGCCAGGGCTGCTTCCAGGTCCCAGCAGGGCCCGTAAATGATGGCGTTGCCTTGCGGATCCGACCTGGGCACATGGATGATGGCATAATCCGGCTGCAGGGCTTTAAGCATGACCACCCGCTCGCCGGTGAAGGGGCATTCCCCCAGCGCCACCTCCGGATTCTTCTCCTGCAGAAGCCTTTCCAGGATCTCCGAGCCCAACAGCGTGTAAGCCGGGAGATAGGGAAGGCCGAGTGAACCGGCCAGGAAGCGCAGGGCCAGGGAAAAACCGCTGTATTCGCTCACCTCTATGGTACCCTGGGCAATGGCCCGGTTGATGTTGTGCAGCGGCCCCGGGCGGTCCAGTGTGCCGCCGGCATAGATGAGCCTTTTGACCGCTCCCGCGCCTACAAGGAGATCCGTTTCAAAGGCGCCAATGCACTGGGCAATGGTCAGATTCCTTTTCCCCTGCCGGATCATTTCATGCACGAAGGCCACGGGGCTGCGGGCGATGGCAAAGCCGCCCAACGCCAGAAGTGCTCCCTCCGGTATGGCAGCCACGGCTTCTTCCATGGGCACAATTTTCGTCATGGCGTCAAGCCAGCCCCCTCTTCCGCATCCAGGCACGCGGGAAAAAATATGCTGCCGGCCGCATGTCGCGGCCGGCAGCCCTGCTTCTGCAATTTACGGTGGATAGGCAATGGTGTAGATATGCCTGCCTCCACGCTTCAATGGCCCCTTCAGCACCGCCTCGATCTCCTCGCGAGGCCGCTGGGTGATGCTTTCAATGGGCGGGAGCTTGCCGGGAGGATACTTCTCTTTGATGATGTTGATCAGCTCAACCATGTAATCAAAGAGCGCCTCCAGACCGGGCTTGGCTTTGTCAGCGCTGGCCAGGGTTGGCTTGCCGATGACCCCTTCGGGGTAGGCGATCACCTCCAGGCCGCCGAAACCGACGACGCAGTGCCCCGGCAGGGGGTACTGGTAGACATCCCCGCCCATGTCAATGTGTCCGCGCGGAATGCTCATCTTGGGGTCGTTGTCCACCGCGTCCTCCAGCCGGACCATTTCCGGGAACAGGGCCAGCGAATAGGAGGTTTCAGCTTCGTCGGCATGGCGGAAGGGCGTCTCAAAGGGACCGCCTTCTACCTTGTCCTTTAGGTAGTTGGGGATCACCGTGGGCCAGTTGAGCATGATCAGCACGGCAGGCACCTGGTACTTCTTGTGGAACTGGTGAATGGCGTTGGGGATGACATACTCCTGCCCGTGCCCGTTGATCAAGATCTGCTTGCGGAAGCCGGTGTTCCAAAATCCGGCGATTACGGCCCTTAAGTAGGCGCAGAAAACATCCTCGGGAATGACCACCGTTCCGGGCATACCCAGATGCATGGCCGGGTGGGAGCCATACCAGATGGGCTGGGCCACGGTGCAGCCCGTCTCCAGGGCCACGGCTTCAGCCATGCGGGTGACGAGGAAGGTGTCTTCGCCGTACGGCGCGCCCGCCCCGTGGTTTTCCGTGCTGCCCACGGGAATGAGGAGAATGTCATTCTCCTTGAGGCGCTCGGCCACCTGCTTGCCGGTCATGTTCTGGAAATACACACCGGTGGCGCGATCCATGTGGCCTCCTTCAGGAGGTATTTTCCATTTTCCCATGCTTAACCCCTTTCCTGTAGTTTTGACCCCAACTGTGAATTACGCTGGTTAATACTGCAAATATCGTGCCAAAATATAAACAAGCCCGCTCCCCAGCCCTGTGCCGCCGGCAGGGGCAAGGCGGAACACCGGCAAGTTTTCAGAATACACCATTTTATTTCAATATGAAATGCCTTTCATTGCACATTGCCCCGCCGCAGCGGCTTTCAAGAAGATGGCTCGCCTCCAGGAGTCCATATGCTTTCTCCTGGAGGCGGAGCCCAGGGGTCTACAGATTAGGCCGCCTTTCGGCAGCGCTGCAGCCGCATTTTTTTAGGCCGCTCCATACACCTCGGCGGCAATCTTGGTGGCGTCGCTGGCGATGGAGCTGCCGTAGTCGGCGCCAGTGAATTCCATGACCTTCTCGTCGATGATCGGCCCGCCGATGAGCACCTTCACATTCAGGCCCGACTCCTTCACCGCCTGCACGCACTTCCTCATATTGTCCATGCAGGAGGTGAGCAGCAAGCTCATCGCCACCAGGGAGGTCTTTGTATCCCTGGCCGCCTCGACAAATTTCTCCGGGGCCACGTCCACGCCCAGGTCGACAACGTTGTAGCCGGCGCCCTTGAGCAGCATGACTACAATATTCTTGCCCAGGTCGTGGATGTCCCCTTTGACCGTTCCAATGACCACCGTGCCGCGATACTCGCGGCCTCCCCCGGCCAGGTGGGGTTCCAGGTCTTTCATGGCCTCCTTCATGATCTCGCCGCAGAAGATAAGCTCGCTTAAAAAGAATTCACCCTTCTCAAAGCGGTTGCCTACCTCGACCATGCCCTCCTGCAGGCTGTTGACAATATCCATGGGCTTGACTCCGGCCTGGAGGCGCTCCTTGACCAGGGCAAGCACCTTGTCCTGCTCCAGGTTGGCAATTGCGAGGGCCAGTTCGTCCTTAGCCATTTTAATCCTCCTTATTACGATAGTAAATGCACTGCACGGCAGGGGATGCGCCTAGCGCTGGACAAAGTACCAGATGAAGATGTAACCGAACATGTCAAGATTTTCCCATTCCTTCTTGATCAGCTCGGCATCGCCCTTGATTTCTCCCATTTCTTTGGCCTTCACATCCCACGGCACGCATACTGCCGGGGGCAGGTTCTTAAAAGTCATGTTGCTCATGGTCTACCCTCCAGTTCATTATTTGTAAACCCCGTACAGGTGGACAGCTTCGATGAGGGCCTCGATGTTTTCCACCTTGGCATCGTCAAGGATTACCGCGCCCGCGTCAATGATAAAGCCGCCGTCGCGAGCGTACTTGTCCAGCAAGCGCTTCACGTAATCCTTCACCTCTTCAGGTTTACCGAAAGCCAGCAGCGAGTTGGGCACGTTGCCGCTCAGGCAGAACCTGCCGCCAAGGACCTTGTAGGCTTTATCCATGTCAGTCTGGTCCACGTGGAAAACGATGCTCTTGTCGGGTAGCTCGGCAATCTTCTCCAGGTAGGGCGTCCAGATGTTCTCGGCATAGAAGAGGGTTCTCTTGCCGTTTGCCCAGAGCCCTTCGATAACCGCCTTCAGCGTGGGCCAGTAGAACTCCACCCACTGATCCATCTTCATGAAGGGATAGGCACCGCGGTGCAGCGGCATGAACACCGGGTAGTCGGTATCGCCCTGGGCCGTGGCCATGCCGTAGAAGATGTTGTGCGGCACCAGGACCTCAAGGGCTTTCTTCAGCTTGTCAGGGCAGCGGAACATGTCCATCATGATCCCGGAGAGCCCGCGCAGCGTATCCGCCAGCGTGTCGAAGGGAGCCTTGCTGACGCCCGTTACGGAGGGGATCACGCCGAATTCCTGCTGGTAGGAAGCCATCCCCTGGCCGCCGAGGGCAAGCTGGTTCGCCAGCCCGAAGCCGCCCTTAATCAAGCCCACCGTGAAGCGGTACGAACCGGGCTCGGACAGCTCGGTCATAACCCGCGGCAAAAACTTCGTGGCAACCCATTCCGTGGGGTTCTCGATAAAGTCATCGTAATCCTCCGGGAGCATGTAGGCGTCCTCTACGTACTGGAACATGGTGTCCGGTTCCAGGTCACGGCCGGCAAATCTGAGGTACTTTGCTCCCAGGGCATCGTGGAGGGTGGCCCACCAGAGGTTGGCGGCTCCCATGACCATCTCCAGGCCCTCTATCTTCTGCAGCATCTTCCTGGTGGCATCCACGTTCTTGTTCCAGTCATAGTAGGTCTCCTGAAATGTATACCCCGCCACCTTGGAGATGAATTCTCCCGAAAAATTCAAGCGGATGGGAACCCGGTCGGGCTTCTCGAGATTCATTGCCGCCAGGTATCTCTTTTTCCTCTCCTCAGCAAGCTTGGCTACATCTGCCATTCCAGCAACCTCCAATCTTTTTTAACTTAATTAAAAAGGTGCATCCCACCCCTGCCGCCTACTTCTTCCATCCCCCCTTCCGCTAGACGGCAAGGCCAACCACCAGTATTCCTACTGCCTTTCGGCCAGCATCCTGGCCGCTTCATCCAAGCGAAGCGCTTTCAGCGTCTCCACGGTGGGGACGCCCTCGCGAGTCCATCCCCGCGCCTCGTAGTACTCGTCCAGCATCTTCTCCTGCTCTTCCCTGGTTATATAGTGGCCTTTGGATTCTCCGTCCGGCACCGGTTCGGTAAGGATCCTCTCGGGGAAATGATCGTCCTTGCGGCCCAGCCCGGCCAGAACATTGAACACGCGGGCCAGGTTGTTTACTCTTTCCCCCACTTCGTAAACCGTATCGGGGGTGAAGTCCAGCCCCGTGAGCGCCTTCAGGGTGTCGGCGGTCCTTTGCAGCGCCGTAGTGGCAAAGGCCTGGTCCAGCATGAAGGAGCATACGATGGGGCAGTCGGAGTTTGCGGCGCGCATATCCTGGTTCCACTTGGTGAGCCTCCCCTTGCCCTCCGCGGCAAAGCGGTCCACGGGCTCGGGAATGGGTACGCCAAAGATTTCCTGGAAGGCGTAGCCCCTGTTGTGATCGGCCCCGGTGTACGAAGTGGCGTAGTTCAGGCCATGCGCCTTGGCCCCGCGAGCGTCGTAACCCGGCAGTTCCAGTCCCTTGATGTGGAGAGCATATTTTTCAGAGCCCTTTCCAATCTTTTCCGCGGCGATTTTTACTCCATCCGCCAGCATGGCGCCCAGGCCGCGCCGGTAAGCCATGTCGAGCAGCAAATCCAGCATGGCTTCCTCGTTGCCAAAAGTGAGCTTTACTCCGCCGGTATCCTCATCGGACAGAATTCCCTTTTCATAAAGCTCCATGGCAAAGCCTATGGTGATCCCCGCGGAGATGGTGTCAAGGCCCAGCTCGTCACAGAGGCGGTCGCCGGCGATCACCGCATCCAGATTGTCCACACCGATGGTGCCTCCCAGGGAATAAAGGGTTTCAAATTCCGGACCTTCGGTGAGGATGCCGGCATACTTGCCCTCCCGGGCCATCTTGATCTGGCTGCAGCCTACAGGGCAGCTGTGGCAGCGATGCTTTCCGATGATCTGCCTGGCGTTGGCTTCCACGCCGAGCTTTTTAATGGGATCCCAGAGCCCGGTGGAGGTCCAGTTCTTGGTAGGAAAGATGCCCAGGGCGCTGGTGGCTTCAATGGCCAGCACGGACCCGTGCTTGCTGAACTGGGGGTAGGTAACAGGGCTTTCCCTGAGATCCTTGTTCATTGCAGCGACCGCTTTTTTGAAGGCTTCCCGGTCGTATATGGGCACCTCCTTGCTGCCGCGCACCGCGATGGCCTTTAGATTCTTCGAGCCCATAACCGCGCCCAGGCCCTTGCGCCCCACCGCCCGGCGCTCGTTAATAATGCAGGCAATGCGGCAGAGGTTTTCGCCGGCAGGGCCGATGCAGGCAACCCTAATGTTCTGATCTTTCAAGTCATCCTTGATCATCTGCTGGCAGTCAAAGGTGCGCGTACCCCAGTACTTCTTGGCCGAGCGAAAGACTACCTGGTCATCCTTGATCCACAGGTAGGTGGGTTCCGCCGCCTTGCCTTCGATAATGAGAACGTCGTAGCCGGCAAACTTCAGCTCTGCCGGAAATTCTCCGCCAGAAAGGCCCATGCCCACCGCTCCGGTGAGAGGCGACTTGGCCACCACTGCCATCCGGCCGGAACAGGGCACGCTGGTCCCGGTAAAGGGGCCCGGGGCAAAGATAAGCTTGTTGTCCTCGCCCATGGGATCGCTCTTTGCCGGAACCTCGTCCATAAGGATCTTGATCCCAAAGCCCGCTCCGCCAATGAAATCACGCGCCATTTCCACTGGTGTATCTTCAATGCGATAGCTCTTGTCTGACAAATTCACGCGCAGTATCTTGCCGGTATAGCCGCCGCGCAACATTAAAAACCATCCTTTCTCTATATTTTTACCGTTTTAAAACAACTTACCACCCTCAAGCGGCAGTTTTTGTGCTTTAGCGTTCGTAAGCCTTGTGTAGAAGCTGCAGTATCGTTTCCGATGAAGTCTCCTTGGGAATGAAAGCGGCGCAGTCGTCATGCGGAGCCATTTCGGCCACTTTTTCCAGCAGATTCTTGTCCAGGTCCAGCTCTTTCATGGTCGGCATCCCAATGCTCCTAGCGAAATCCCTGACCTTGTCGGCCACCGCTTTCCCCGTTTCCTGGATGGAGAGGCCCTCCAGGTTCAGCCCCATGATTGTGCCAACGGTTTTAATCTTCTCCGGATGCACGTCCACGATATATTCAATCACTTCCGGAAGGGCGATGGCACAGGCTACGCCGTGAGGAATATGATAGACGGCGCCCATGGAGTGAGCGATGGCATGTCCCAGGTGCAGCACCGTATTGTCAAAAGCCATGCCCGCAAGCATGGCCGCAAAGCTCAGGTTGGTCCTGGCTTCTAGATCATCGCCGTTCTCCACGGCCACGGGAAGGTAGCGGGTTACGAGTTGGATAACCTTCTCGTCGAGCATGTCGGCCATGGGGTTGGCCAGAATAGTGGTCATCGATTCAATGCCGTGAGCGAGCGTGTCCATACCGGTTATAGCGGTTATCTTGGCCGGCAGCCCCAGGGTAAACTGGGGATCCACTATGGCCAGGTTGGCCACGCAGGCCTTCCCCTTCACGCCGCTTTTTACATTCTTCTTGGTATCTGTAACCACGCTGACATTGTTTACCTCGCTGCCCGTGCCGGCGGTAGTGGGAAGCAAGACCAGCACCTTGCCCGGCAGGATCTCGATGCTCTTGTCATGATAGCGGGTAATGGGGGAGGGGTTTCCCATGAGGACATTTATCGCCTTGGCCGTATCGAGGGCGCTGCCGCCGCCGATGCCAACGATGCCGTCTATTCCTTCCTCCTTGGCAATGGCGGCTCCCTTCTCGATTACTTCATCGGGGGGATCGGCAACGACTTCCGCAAAGCGGACTACCTCTATGCCTTCGCTCTTGATGTTATTTATCACCCGGTCGGCAATACCGCTTTTCTGAACATTCTGCCCGTGCACGCAAAGAACCTTTGTGCATCCGAGTTCCTTTAGCTTTTTACCCGTCTGCTCGGATGAACCGCTGCCAAAAAGGACCTCCGGCGGTGAATTAATACTGAAGATCACGCTGTTCACTCCCTTTATGGTTGCTTATGAGTAAACTGGGTTTAACTTGCTTACAAAGTCTCAGGAAAGAATCTCCAGCGGCCCTCAGTACCACCCCCAACCTTCTGGCCCATCCACCAGATATTGCCTTCCGGGTGCCTTTTGCAGGGAAACTGTGCGTATTCTTATAGAAGTTTATACTTCTATACAACTTAATATTAATTAACAATTTGTGTTTTGTCAATTGTCCTTAAAATTGCACCCTGCATCCTCTGGTTTGGCCGAAAATCTTTTCCATGCCGGCATACGGCATCATGAAGAAATCCGGGACCGCCCGGCCCGCCGGGCGGTCCCTTCCTTTCTTACCGTCCCTTGTACTTGGGCGGGCGTCCCGGGGGCGACTGCAGCCCGGCGAGGACGTCCTCCAGGGCGAAGAGCTCGTAGAGGCGGTCGAGCTCGAGCTTGATCATCTCCTCCTCGGTGGAGACGTTTTTCTGCGCCTCCATGAGCTCGTGCGACATCTTCAGCGCCAGGGGAGCCTTCGGCGCCAGGATTTTAAGCAGCTTCTCGGCAAAGGCGGGGTCAACCCCCTCGGGCGCCTCGCCCTTAAGCAGCC
>JAAZIN010000110.1 GCA_012800855.1 Bacillota bacterium | reverse complement strand
TTGCAAAAGTGAGCCTTTGACACGCCCGGGGGGGCGTGTTATACTTAGGTACCGGCAACCGGGGATAACCCGAGTAAGCAGGGCAGTCGCGGGGACAAGGCCGCGAGGCTGTTCCCGAGGAAAGTCCGAGCTCCGCAGGGCAGGGTGCTGGGTAACGCCCAGTGGGGGCGACCCTAAGGCCAGTGCCACAGAAAATATACCGCCCGGCACTCAACTCTGACAAACAATCGGTTCTTCCTGTTGCACAATATTGAAAAAAAATAATGACGTGCAATCTGGAGTGAAAGTTTTTTGTTAGAGTTGAGTGCCGGGCAAGGGTGCAACGGTGCGGTAAGAGCGCACCAGGGGCCGGGAGACCGGTTCGCTAGGTAAACCCCACCCGGAGCAAGACCAAGTAGGAGGAGGATGAGGTTGCCCGCCGACTCCTCGGGTTTGGTCGCTGGAGGCGCCAGGCGACTGGCGTCCAAGATAGATGGCTGCCAAAAACAGAACTCGGCTTACCAGCTTGCTCGGGACCCGGTTATAAGATCGGGGGGCTGTCCTAAAAGGGCAGCCCCCCGTTTTTATTATGGGGCCGGGAACCAGAAGCGGCCAGGATGACTCGTCAGCCGTTGAACCAAGGCTTTTGCCTGGCAGCTGGCAGATTGGCGTTATCGGTGTGATTAAAGAAGGAAAATGCTTGCTTCCTTGAGAAGTACTCTCCAGTTGCCCATCGGCTGCGAAGGAAGGAGATGGCGCCATGCCGAAAAAAATCTTAAAGAAGGAGTTAATCAAAAAAGAAGATGGCCGCTATCTTTACCTGTATTCCTGGGCGGGCGACGAGGCGGAGAAGGACGCAGAAAAAGAGGAGACTCCAAAGGCCGGTAAAACCAATGAAAATTGCTGATTTCTTTTTGCCGAGTGCTTGTCCCAAGATGAATAAGAGCGGGCGCTGCCCGTTTTAAAGAGGGGGAGGTCAGCTTGTCCGAGTTAAGATGGAACCCCCTCCGGCAGGAGTGGGTGATCATAGCCACGCACCGCATGAACAGGGTTCTGCATCCGCCCCGGGACTATTGCCCTCTTTGCCCTACCCTTCCAGGCGGTTTTGAAACGGAAATACCGCGGCCTTATTTCGAGGTGGCCGTTTTTGAAAACCGCTATCCCAGCCTTCACCTGGTTCCCCCTGAGCCCGACGTGGCCGGGACCGAACTGAGCCCCGTGGCCCCGGCTGGCGGGGTCTGCGAGGTAGTCGTCTATACCCCCGAACATGAGGGCAGCCTGGCCACCCTTTCCCGTGACCGGGTGATCCAGCTAATCCATGTCTGGCAGGATCGCTACCTTGAAATAAGCAGCCGCGAAGGAATCAGGTATATCTTGATTTTTGAAAACCGCGGCCCCGAGGTGGGGGTGACCCTCTCCCACCCCCACGGCCAGATTTACGCCTTTCCCTTCATCCCGCCCGTGCCGGCGCTTGAGCTGGCCTCGGCCCGGGCGCACCGTGAAAAAACAGGCCGCTGCCTCTTCTGCGACCTGCTTGCCGAAGAGCTAGCCGACGGCCGCCGCATCATCATGGAATCGGCGGGATGGGTTGCCTTTGTCCCCTTTGCCGCCCGCTACAGCTACGAGGTCCATCTTTACAGCCGGCGCTGCCTCGCCGCGCTGACGGAGCTCCACGACGGCGAGGTGGAGGAGCTGGCGGCAATGCTGCAAGAAATGGTTGCCTGCTACGATGGCCTCTTTGACGCTCCCTTCCCTTACCTCATGATCTTGCACCAGGCACCTGTACAAGGCGGGGACGGCGAGGAGCGGGGCCATCTCCATTTTAAATTTTACTCGCCGGTGCGGGATCGGAACAAGCTGAAGTTCCTGGCCGGCTGCGAGCAGGGAGCGGGGACTTTTATCAACGATGCCGCACCGGAGAAGAAGGCGGCCGAACTGCGCGCCTCCCTGGAAAAGGTGAGGCGCGGCCAGGACAGCCACGATAACCGGTGAATGGCGCCCCGGATGTTTTCAAGCGACTCCTTTAAAATAGGCGGCGGAATCCAAGAGCAGAATTGAATGTAACTACGCGGCGCGGAATGGCGCCAGGAGGGAGGTTAAGTTGAAAGTTTGTGCAGTCGCCCCAGGGCGGGTCAATCTTATCGGTGAACATACCGATTACAACGAGGGTTTTGTCATGCCGGCGGCGATTGATTACACCGTCACCGCGGAGGCGGCGGCGCGTCCGGAACGATGCATAACCGTCTACTCGGAAGGCTTTGGAGAAGGTGAGAGCTTCTCCCTGGATCGTCTGGAAAGGGATGCCGGGGAGGTCCGCTGGATTGATTACATCAAAGGGGTTTGCTGGACCCTCGAGAAGGGTGGGTACAGGCTTTGCGGGGCCCATCTTTCCATCTCCAGCCGGGTGCCGGTGGGCGCCGGCTTGAGCTCCTCCGCTGCCCTCGAGGTCGCCGCTGCAGCGGCGCTGGCTGCCCTTTCGGGGCATGCCTTGGCGCCGCGTGAGCTGGCCCTGCTCTGCTGGCAGGCCGAGAATGAATACGTGGGCGTGCGCTGCGGGGTGATGGATCAGTTTGCCGTCGCCCTGAGCCGGAGCGGATCCGCCCTGCTGCTGGACTGCCGCACCCTGGAACACCAGCACATCCCGCTGCCTCTGGATCGGTGCCGCCTTCTCATTGTCGACAGCCGGGTGCCGCGCAGCCTGGCCGCTTCGGAGTACAACCGGCGCCGCGCCGAATGCGAGGCTGCGGTGGAACAGCTGTCTGGGCTGCTGGGACGGCCGCTGCGCTCCCTGCGCGATGTAAGCAGCGAGGAAATTAACAGGGTGGAGGAGATGCTGCCGCCCCCGCTTGGGCAAAGAAGCCGCTACGTAATTGAAGAAAACGAAAGGGTAGCCGCGGCGGCTGCGGCGCTGCGAGCCGGCAAATTGCAGGAATTTGGCCGCTTGATGTTTCAATCGCATGCAGGGCTGCGGGATCTCTACCAGGTCAGCTGCCCAGAGCTTGACCTTATCGTGGAAACGGCCATGGGCACTCCGGGTGTTCTAGGCGCGCGCATGACCGGCGCCGGCTTCGGCGGCTGCGCCATCGTGCTGCTGGAGGCTGAAGCCGCAGCTGAAGTGGAGCAGCGCCTTGGCGAAGCATTTGCCCGCCGCGGGTGGCGGAAGCCTCACTTTTACCTTACTTCCGCCGCTGACGGGCTGAACGTCTCCCGGGAAGCCCGGTAAAGTTTTTGACGCAGTTTTACCCTGGGGCGGGAGATTGTGGTAGAATGTTAGGAGCATTACTGTCGGGAGAGAGGGTTTTTGAGCGATTGGATTAAATTCCTGGGCACAGCCGGGGCCCGTTTTGTCGTCTCGAAGCAGCTTCGCTTTTCGGGAGGAACCTGGTGCCGCCTCCAGGAGATGAACATCCTCATCGACCCCGGCCCGGGGACGCTCCTGCGCTGCTTTGCCAGCCGGCCCAAGCTGGATCCGGAAGATCTCGATGCCATCATCCTGACTCATCGCCACCTCGATCACTCCACCGACGTCAACGTCATGATCGAGGCGATGACCCGCGGGACCTTCAACCGCCGCGGCGCTCTTTTTGCCCCCGTTGACGCCGTGGAAGGCGAGGAGCCCGTAGTCCTGCGCCATACCCGCCAGTCTGTGGAGCGGCTGGAGTTGCTCCAAGAAGGGCGGCGCTACCAGCTCGGCTCCCTGGATTTTTTCGTGCCGGTGCGCCACCGGCATCCCGTCGAAACATACGGCCTGATGTTTCAACTGCCGCGGGGGCGGGTCGCCTTCATTAGCGACACCGCCTACTTCCCCGAGCTGGCCGGGCATTACGCGCATAGCGACATCATCATTATCAACGTGGTTTTCTTTGAACTCCCGCCGGCCAGGGAGATCCAGCATCTCGACCTGGAAGGCGCCAGGGCATTGATCCGCTCCATCAAGCCGCGCCTGGCGGTGATGACCCATTTCGGAATGACCATGCTCAACCACAAGCCCTACCAGCTGGCGCAGCAATTGTCAGAAGAGACGGGAACCCAGGTAGTTGCCGCCACAGACGGGATGAAACTAGATCTGGAAAAGTATCTTTCTTAGTTAACATTAGTTAACAGTTAACCCGGTGCGGGCATGGGGTTAACTGAACCATGGTAATGGGATAAAATAGCGACGTGAAGCAGTTAGGGGGTTGTTGCGATGAAAATGCTGCCGGTAGAAGAGCAGCTGGCGCGGATCAAGGAGAATGTGGCCGAAATAATCACCGAGGATGAGCTGGTCGACAAGCTGCGCCGCAGCTACGCAGAGAACAGGCCGCTGCGCTGCAAGCTGGGCATCGACCCTTCAGCGCCGGATATTCACCTGGGCCATGCCGTGGTGCTGCACAAGCTGAAAACTTTCCAGGACTTGGGGCACCATATCATCATCATCCTGGGCGATTTCACCGGCCGCATCGGCGATCCCACCAATCGCTCCGAGACGCGCCCGCAGCTTTCCGAGGAAGAGGTGCTGGCCAACGCTCGCACCTACCAGGAACAGATATTTAAAATTCTTGACCGGGAAAAGACGGAGCTTCTTTTCAACAGCCAGTGGCTGGGCAAGCTGAACTTCAGCGACGTTATTAAGATCGCTTCCACTTACACTGTGGCTCGGATGCTGGAGAGGGAAGATTTTGCCAACCGCTACCACAACAACCTGCCCATTGGCATCCACGAGTTTTTTTACCCCTTGATGCAGGGCTACGACTCCGTGGCGGTGAGAGCGGACATTGAATTCGGGGCCACGGAGCAGAAATTCAACCTGCTCATGGGGCGGCATCTTCAAAAAGAATTTGGGCAGGAGCCCCAGGTGGCCCTGACCATGCCCATCCTGGTGGGAACCGACGGTGTGCAGAAGATGAGCAAAAGCCTGGGCAACTACATTGGGATAAACGAGCCGCCGGAGGAGATTTACGGTAAAGTCATGTCCATACCCGACGAGATCATGCCCGACTATTTCCACCTGGCCACGGCGCTTAACGCGGCCGAAGCCGGGCGGATCGTGGAAGATATTCGAAGCGGCCGCCTCCACCCGCGGGATGCCAAGATGAGACTGGCCCGGGAGATTGTAGGGCTCTACCACGGCCCCGCCGCCGCCGCCCGGGCCGAGGAGAACTTCAAGCAGGTCTTTCAGAGGGGCGAAATGCCTGCGGAGATGCCCCTTTTCAGGGTCGATGCCGCTTCTTCGCCGGACCTGGTTTCGCTGCTTGTGAGAACAAAACTTGCCTCCAGCAAAAGTGA
>JAAZIN010000109.1 GCA_012800855.1 Bacillota bacterium | reverse complement strand
GCTGCGGGCTGTCTTCTGCATGCCGGGAACGGCTGTGCTCCTGCCCTGTTCATCGTGCATGGAACCACCTCGCTTAAGCGCAATTTTACCATAACTGCCTGCGCCGGACAACGCAGGATTGAAACAGGCGCAGGAATTTGGCGCTTTCAGGCGAAAGAAGTGTAGCATATTACTTAGTTAAAAAGGAGCATATACATGGCCAACAACAAGCTAATTTACCTGCTAATGGTCCTGGTATCATTCTTTTGGGGCGGCACCTTCAATGCGGCGGGCTTCGCCCTGGCCGACTTCCACCCGCTGACCATAGCCTTTCTACGCTTCGCCGTTGCCACCGCCATTCTATTTTTGCTCTACTACCGCGAGTTAATCAGCACACCGCTCACATTAAAGGATTGGCTAAGCTTCTTCCTGCTCGGCCTTACCGGGATTTTCGGCTACAACGCTTTTTTCTTGTACGCCATGCAATATACTTCACCGGTAAACGCTTCCCTAATCGTGGCGGCCAACCCCATTGTTACCGCGCTGATGGCCACGCTTCTATTGAAGGAGAAGCTAACCTCCCGCCTCGCCTGGGGAGCCTTCCTTTCCATGTTCGGTGTCGTGCTGGTGATCAGCAAGGGCTCCTGGCAGGTAATCAGCTCCCTTGAATTTAACTTTGGCGATATCCTCACCCTGGGCTCTGTCATCAGCTGGTCCCTTTACGCAATCATCGGCAAAACCGTGAGCGACATTTTTTCTCCGGTAGTGACCACGTTTTATGGCTTCCTCACCGGCACCTTGATCCTGCTCCCCTTCGGCATCTTCTCCAAGCCGGGGCTGGAGGCCATTCCCAGTGCCGGCTGGACGGCCATTGCCGCCGTTCTCTACCTGGCTTTAATCGGTTCCCTGCTGGCTTTCATCTGGTGGAACAAGGGTGTGGCCGTCCTTGGAGCAAGCCGCTCCTCCATTTTCATTAATTTAATTCCCGTAGCCACAATCATTATTTCTCTATTCATGCACGAACCCATTACCCCGGTGCAGGTAGCCGGCTGCGTCCTGGTCATCGGCGCGGTCATGCTAACCACTGATCGCCAGCCCGCCCCGGCAGTGGAGCAGGAACCGGTTGGGAGAAGTGAGAACTGAGGGGCAAAGCCCGGCGCATACAAATATAAAGCGGGGGCTTCGCTCCTGATTAGGGAGCGAAGCCCCCGCACGAGCTAGGGTATAACCCTGCTCATAAGCTTTGTTTCATCTACCAGTTCTCAGCCCTGAGCTCGTAATATGCCTGCGGGTGCTTGCAGGCCGGGCATAGCTCGGGAGCCTTCTTGCCAATGTGGATGTAACCGCAGTTGCGGCATTTCCAGGCCACTTCTTCATCCCTCTCGAAGACCTTGCCCTCCTGGATGTTTTTCAGCAGGGCCCGGTAACGCTTTTCATGCTGCTCCTCCACCCTGGCAATGGCCTCCAGGGTATCGGCTATTTCGTCAAAGCCCTCTTCGCGCGCATCGGCGGCAAAGCGCTTGTACATGTCGGTCCATTCATAATTTTCAGCATCGGCAGCCGCAGCCAGGTTCTCCGCCGTATTTCCAATGGTGCCAAGAAACTTGGCCAGCATCTTGGCGTGCTCCCTTTCATTCTCCGCCGTTTCCAGGAATATGTCGGCAATCTGCTCGTATCCTTCTTTTTTGGCCTGGCTGGCATAATATGTATAATTGTTCCGCGCCATGGATTCCCCGGCAAAGGCCTCTTGCAGGTTCTTTTCCGTCTTGGTTCCTTTTAAGCTTTTCATGCCATAATCTCCTTTCCTTAATAGATTATATCAAGCAGCCTTGTTGTTAACATTATAGCAGATCGCGTTATATAATGCCATATTGGACCATTGGTTTGATGCCTTGATGCCCTCCCCATCCTCATGCAATTTGCGAGAGATTCCGGAAAAGGCGGCACATACCTCATTCTGCGTAACAGCCAGAGCTGGCAGCCGAATTACATTGATCAATTTC
>JAAZIN010000108.1 GCA_012800855.1 Bacillota bacterium | reverse complement strand
TGATGCGGTTATCCATGCACAGCGAGGCCGCGGTGGCATCCATCACCCCCAGGCCGCGCTTGATCACCTCCAGGTAGCTCAGCTCGGTGAAGCGGTTGGCGCCGGGGTGCTTCAGGGGGTCGGCATCGTAAACCGCGTCCACTTTTCCCTTGGCCAGCAGAATCACTTCGGCCTCTATTTCCGCGGCCCGCAGGGCGGCGGCGGTATCCGTGGAGAAGTAGGGATTTCCCGTGCCCCCGGCAAAGATGACCACGCGTCCTTTCTCCAGGTGCCGCAGCGCCCGGCGCCGGATGTACGGCTCGGCCACTTGGCGCATCTCCAGGGCCGATTGGACCCTTGTATCCACCCCATTTCGCTCCAGGGCATCCTGCAGGGCCATGGCGTTAATCACCGTGGCCAGCATGCCCATGTAGTCGGCCGTGGCCCGATCCATGCCCGCCTGTTCCGCCGAAGCGCCGCGCCAGATATTGCCGCCTCCGACGACGATGGCAATCTGCACGCCCGCGGCAACGAGCTCCTTCAGCTCTGCGGCAATGCTGCCCAGGACGGACTGGTCGATGCCGAAGCCCTTTTCTCCCGCCAGGGCTTCACCGCTTAGCTTTAAAACCACCCGTTTGTAGGCAGGTTTTTCCACTCCCCAACCCTCCAAATCTATTCGACACCTTTAGCAGGCATTCCTTTTTCAGCGAAAAAAAAGAACACGCGCGGTGTTCTTTTTAATTCTTCTCACTGCTGCAGCAGGAGGATGGCTTCTCCACCTCTTCGCCCACGGCAAAGCGGCAGAAGCGCCGTATGACGATGTTTTCTCCAATCTTGGCCATCAGTTCATTAAGCAGATCGCGGATGGTACGATCGGGATCCTTGATGTAGGGCTGTTCCAGGAGGCAGTTTTCCTGGTAGAACTTGCCCAGGCGCCCCTCGACGATGCGATCGATTACTTTCTCCGGCTTTCCCTCGCGGATTGCCTGGTTGCGCAATATGGTGCGCTCCTGCTCCAGAACCGCTTCGGGGACATCGTCCTTGTCAAGATAGCGGGGGTTTGTGGCGGCTACCTGCAGGCAGATGTTGCGGGCAAATTCCCGGAACTGCTCGTTGCGGGCAACAAAATCGGTTTCGCAATTTACCTCCACCAGCACGCCTACCTTGCCTCCGAGGTGGATGTAGGATTCCACGATCCCTTCCGCCGCAACGCGGCCGGCCCGGCGGGCTGCCGCGGCCAGCCCCTTTTCTCTTAAAATAATAATCGCCTTTTCTTCGTCGCCACCGGCTTCCAGGAGCGCCTTCTTGCAATCCATCATCCCGGCGCCCGTTTTTTCACGCAACGCCTTCACTGCTTTTGCGTCAATCTGCATTCCCATCTCCTCCTATTGCTTGGCCCGGGAGGCGGCAGCTAGGCCTCCTCGGCGAAATCCTCTTCTTCCGCTTCCTCTTCCGCCACCGCTTTAGCGGCGTCCCCTTCCCCGGCCTCTAGAGCCTTTTCCGCCGGGCTTTCTGCCGCGGCATGGACGGCCGTGTCAGCGGGTGGCACTTCCCCGCCGGCCTCACCCTCGTCCCCGGCCTGCTCTTCTTCAAGGAGATGGCGCCCCTCGATTACCGCATCGGCCAGGATGGAGGTGATGAGCTTGATCGCCCTGATGGCATCGTCGTTCCCCGGGATAATATAATCGATCTCATCGGGATCGCAGTTCGTATCCACGATGGCCACGATGGGGATGCCCAGCTTGCGCGCCTCGGCCACGGCAATCTTCTCCTTGCGCGGATCCACTACGTAGATGGCGTCAGGCAGGGCATTCAAGTTCCTGATCCCCCCCAGGAACTTGAGCAGCTTGGCATGTTCATGCTTCAGCAGAAGGACCTCTTTTTTGGGCAGCAGATCGAATGTGCCGTCCTCTTCCATCCGCTCCAGCTCATGCAGCCGCTCGATGCGCCTGCTGATGGTCTGGTAGTTGGTCAGCATGCCGCCGAGCCAGCGCTGATTGACGTAGTGCATGCCGCATCTCTCAGCCTCAACCTTGATCGATTCCTGGGCCTGCTTCTTGGTGCCCACGAAAACAATCTGGCCCCCCTGAGCGGCGAGGTCGCGCACGAAGTTGTACGCCACCTCCATGAGCTTCACTGTTTTCTGCAGGTCGATGATGTAGATGCCGTTTCGCTCGGTAAAGATGTAATCTTTCATCTTGGGGTTCCAGCGGCGAGTCTGGTGCCCGAAGTGAACCCCCGCTTCGAGCAGCTGCTTCATGGTTACAACAGCCAAAGTGAATGCCTCCTTCGGTTTGTCCACCGCCTCCCTCACCGCTCCCCCCGCAGCCCCAAGTTGGGCCGACCCCGGGCAGGAACTTCGAAGGCGTGTGTATTTATTTTTTCCGCCGGTAGTATAGCACAGTTGCCGCCGGAAGGCAATTCCCGCGGCTGCTTTTCTGTCCTGGTCGCCTGGAATAATTTTTCCCCCGCCTCTAGCTTCTTCGCCGCAGATAATTTACCTTTATAAATAAAGAAATTTCTTAGAATAGGAAGCAATCTTCCAGGATTTAACTTTGACAAAACGCTCAAAACGCTTAAAATGTTATATATACAAATATATATTATAACCTTTGCATTTTGCAGGAACTCCTCAATTAAAAGAATATTGGGCAAGGGGGTGCTAACTGCAGCAGCAAGGAGTAGGGTCTAGAGGAGGTAGTCGTGGACAACCCTGTGAAAAAAATGAAAATTTAAGGGGGTTTATTGCATGACCAAGAGGTCCGTACTGTTTTTGGTGCTGGCTGCTTTGCTCGCCGCAGCGCTAATCGTGGCCGGCTGCGCAGAGAAAGAGAAAACAGCGGAAGAAAAGACCGAGATTGTCTTCGGCGCGGCCAGGTCCTATACCGGCCCTCTAGCTATCCAGGATCAGAGCTGCTTCGGGCCTGTTTACCGCTTGTGGATTGATGAAGTGAACGCGGCGGGCGGCATCTACGTGGAAGAATACGGGAAAAAGCTGCCCATCCGGCTGTTGAAGTACGACGACACCTCTGACATGAACACGATGACCAACTTGCTGACAAAGCTGATCGTCGAAGACCAGGTAGACTTCATCCTGGCGCCCATCAGCACCGCCTTCCTCAAAGCGGCGGCCCAGATCTGCAACGAGCATAACTTCCTCCTTATCGGTGCCGAGGGTGGGGCGAAAGAGCTGGAGCCGCTGATGAAAGAGCTGCCCTACTTCTTCTCGCTACTTAACTACGCCACGCACCAAGTACCGCCCCTCGCGGAGATGCTTGCAGAGCACAACATCAAAACGGCGGCCATCATCTACATCGAAGACCAGCACGGCCTTGAATACAAGAATGACCTGGTGCCCGCGCTGGAGGATGCCGGTATCGAGGTAGTTTTTGACAAGGCCATTCCCATGGGCGTTAAGGACGTCTCCTCCATCATTGAAGAGGCCAAGTCCAAGAATGTCCAGGCTCTGCTCTGCTGCGCTTATCCCGACGAAAACTTCGCTGTCATGAACCAGTGCATTGCTTCTGACTACAATCCCGACGTTCTCCTCTTCGGCCCTGGTGCCTGCTTCGAGGTTTTCTACCAGATTTACGGCGAGAACAGCGAGGGTGTCATGGGCTGGGGAGCCTGGAACGAAAAGAGCTCGGATAAAATGAAGGATCTGGCGGAGCGGTTGATTGCACACCAGGGCGAGAGAAATATGGACTGGTGGGGCATGGCCATCTACTATGCCGGGCTAGAGGCGCTCCAGCAGGCCATTGAAAGGGCTGGCACGCTGGATCACGAACAGATCAGGGACATCCTGGCCACTGAAAAATTCGATACCGTCATCGGCGAACTCTGGTTCGAAAATGGCGGTGTCCCGGCCGAGTGCTATCCCGGACATGTCGGCCAGTGGCAGAATGGCATCTTTGAAGTAGTGGCGCCCAAGGATAAGCAGACCAACAAGCCCATCATTCCCAAGCCGAAGTGGAAACCTGTAACTCAAGAAGAATAATTTAGCTTAGCTCAAGGTGTCTAGTGAGATGCAGGCTACCTGAAGTGTTGCAAGAAGCCCGGCTACTTCGCAGAGCCGGCGAAGCACCCTGCAGGTAGCCTGCATCGTTAAAGAAGGGGACGGGAGTGACCAGATGATCTCTTTCATTAATATACTCGTCAACGGTTTGCTCATGGGAGGCATATACGCAATTACGGCCGTGGGGCTGAGCATGCAATACGGGGTGGCGCGCATTTTAAACATCGCCCACGGGGAGTTTATCATGGTCGCCGCCTTTCTCACCTGGATGCTCCATACCACCCTGGGCATAAATCCCATTTTATGCCTTGCCATCGTGGGACCGATATTGTTTGTGCTGGGCTACCTGGTCCGGCATTATCTCTTCAAAACCCTTAAAGAGAAAACTCCTTCTCCGGCGGCATTTGAAGGCAACTCCATGCTGATGGCTTTTGGACTTTTGTTTGTGATCCAGAGCCTTGCCACCTATATCTGGGGCAAAAACATTGTCGGCTACGACTTTATGAGATACTCGGTTTACCTGGGTGAGATCCGCTTCGCGGCCAACAGGCTGGTGATCATGATCACGGCCGTGATCATCTGCTTCTTATTTTACCTCTTTCTCACCAAGACGCGAACGGGCAAAGCCATCCGAGCCTCCTCTCAGGATCCTGATGCGGCCGCTCTTATGGGAGTTGACATCAACCGGATGTTGACCCTCTGCTTCGCCCTTGGTGCCTTGATGGCTGGCTTTGCAGGCGTTTTGCTGAGCATGGAATATAAATTGGATACCTTCATGGGCATGGGGCATACCATTATCGCCATCATCGTAATGGTCCTCGGCGGCCTGGGCAGCATCCCCGGCAGCCTGGTTGGCGGCTTTATCCTGGGCATATTCTACGGCATCGTCAGCGGCATCGAACCGGGATTAACCGAGGCGGCTTATTACCTGCTGTTTATGCTGCTGCTGCTGTTTAAGCCGTCGGGCTTATTTGGGAGGTAGCGCTATGACGAACTTGAGTATGACTGTGAAAAAAAACATCCCCTACATTGCAATTAGTGTTCTAATTCTGGCATTGCTGGCTGCGGTGCCCTTTTTCAGCAAGCCTTACACGGTTGTGCTTTTAAAGAACATCCTCATGTTCGCCGCACTGACCTTGAGCTGGGCGCTTTTTTCCGGCCCTACCGGCTACATCTCCCTGGCCACAGCTGCTTTTTACGGCGTGGGGATTTATACCGCAGCCTACCTGGGCAAGGTGCTGCCCCTGCCGGTGATGGTCCTCTGCGGCGGCTTGGCCAGCTTTCTGCTGGCGTTAATTATCGGCGCCATCACTTTGCGGCTGCGGGGCATTTATTTTGCCATATTTACCTTGAGCTCCGTTGAGCTGATCAAGCAGGTGCTGCACTGGTTTGAAATTACCGTCCTGGGAACGCGAGGCCGGCCCGTGGTCAAAATCAGCAATACCACGGTATATTACGTGGTTTTGCTCATTGTGGTCCTCCTGATGGTCACCACCTACTTTTTGAAGCGCTCCCGGTACGGCCTGGCCATGTCCTCTATTGGCAGCTGCGAAGATGCGGCGGCCCATATCGGTATAAATGTGACCTGGGTTAAGGTGCTCACCTTTGCCCTGAGTTCCTTTTTCATTGGGCTTACAGGAGCAACCACGGCTACAGGCTTGATTTACATTGATTCCCATATCGCTTTTGATTTGAATTATTCCTTTTTCCCCACGTTAATGGCCATCTTTGGCGGTATAGGCAATGTTTTCGGCCCGGTGATAGGAGCGGCAGTGTTTTCATACTTGCGGGAAATTCTCATTACCAGGTTCCCCTATGCCTACATGATTATCTTCGGTGCCGTGATGATTCTCACCATTCTCTACCTGCCCAACGGCATCATCGGCCTGGTTCAAACAATAAAGGATAAGGTTTTGGGAGGTAAAGATGCAACTGCTTCAAGTCGAAAAGTTAACTAAACACTTTGGCGGGCTCACTGCAGTATCCGGCGTAGACTTAGAGGTGGAACGCGGTGAGATCCTGGGCTTAATCGGCCCCAACGGCGCCGGCAAAACTACGCTCTTCAACCTTATTTCAGGGACTTTCGCGCCCAATGCGGGGAAAATCATTTTTAACGGCGAAAGCATAGGCGGCCTAAAGCCCAATTACATCTGCAGGAAAGGGTTGGTACGCACCTTCCAGACGGTGAAAATTTTCCCCGAAATGACCGTTTTTCAAAATGTGCTCATGGGATCCCTCTTCGGTTCCGAAGGAAAATCATGGCCCGAAGCGACAGGGCAGGCCAGGGAGATCCTTGATTTCACCGGCCTGTCCCACCTGAGCGATGTCCCGGCGGGAAGCCTGACCCTGGTCAACCAGAAGCGCGTTGAAGTGGCCCGAGCCCTGGCCACCAGACCCCAAATGCTTCTCCTCGACGAGCTTATGGCCGGCTTGAACCCGGCCGAAGTGGCTGAGGCCATGGAGCTGGTCACCCGGATCCGCGAACGGGGGATTACCATCATCATGATTGAGCACGTAATGAAGGCGATCATGAATATCTGCAAGCGCATCATCGTCTTGCATCACGGGAAAAAGATTATCGAGGGGACCCCGGAAGAGATCTCCACCAACAAGACCGTGATTGAAATCTACCTGGGAGAGGAAGAGCAAGCTCATGCTGGAAGTTAAAAATTTGAATGTTTTCTACGGCAATGTCCAGGTTTTGTGGGACGTCTGCCTGAGGGTGGAAGAAGGAGAAATTGTCGCCCTTGTAGGAGCCAACGGCGCGGGCAAGACGACGCTTCTCAATGCCATAACTGGCCTGGTGAAGCCGGCCTCAGGAAGCGTTACCTTCATGGGACAGGACATTACCGGCCTTCCTCCCAATGCCGTGGTGGAGCTGGGCATCTCCTACTTCCCCGAGGGGGGGCGGCTTTTCCCCGACATGTCCATCCTGGAAAACTTGGAGATGGGCGCATTTATCAAGAGTTCCTGGAAAAAGAGAAAAGAGAGACTGGAAAAGGTATACCAGATCTTCCCTCTCTTGAAAGAGCGGCGCAAGCAAATGGCCAAGACCCTCAGCGGCGGCGAGCGCCAGATGCTGGCCATGGGGCGTGTGCTCATGTCCGATCCCAAGCTGGGCCTCTTTGACGAACTCTCCTACGGCATGGCCCCCAAGCTGGTTAAGGAATCCTTTAAGATGCTGCAAAAGCTGCGCGACAACGGGCTGACCATCCTGCTCAACGAGCAGAACGTCAAGCAGAGCCTGGAGATCGCCGACCGCGCCTATGTGCTGGAAAACGGCAGGATCGTTTCTGGCGGCTCCTGCGAAGAGTTGCTGCACAGCGACCATGTCCGCAAAGCCTACCTGGGGCTGTAGCAGAAGATGTGACCATGAACACTCCCTCTTTGGGCCGCGGCTCAAAGGAGGGTTTTTTCTTTTTCCCGGCAGCTAGGCCGTCGTCTGCGGCGCCCTCGCCTCCCACTTGCCGCAGCGGCTGCCCCAGCGCCCGGCCAGCCTGCCGCCAATGAAAAGTTCGCTTATCTCGCAGCTGTTGCCGCAGTCGCCGCAGATAAAGCCCTGCGGGCGGTATTCGCTCTCCGCCACGGCGCCAATGCCGCGGAAGCCGCTGTGCTTCACCGTACCTTCCATGAAGCGCTGCCGCGCCAGCAGGGCGGCGCCGTAAGCGCCCATGACCTTGAAGTACTCGGGGACAACCAGCTCCACCTGCAGCAGCTTCTCCAGGGCCCAGCGGATCCCCCTGTTGGCGGCCACCCCGCCCTGGAAAAGGACTACCGGTTCAATCTTGCGGTTGCGGGCCACGTTGGTGAGGTAATTTTTGGCCAGGGCCAGGCAGAGCCCGGCAATTAAGTCTTCGCGGCGGTAGCCCAGCTGCTGCTTGTGAATAAGGTCGGATTCGGCAAATACGCCGCAGCGTCCGGCAATGGCCACCGGGTTGGTGGAACGCAGGGCGTAATCGCCGAATTCCTCGATGGGGATGTTCAGGCGTGCGGCCTGGTGGTCGAGGAAGGATCCCGTGCCGGCGGCGCAGACGGTGTTCATGTTAAAGCCCACGGAGACCCCGTCTTTCAGGTAGATGATCTTGGAATCCTGGCCGCCGATATCGATGACCGTGCGCACCTTCGGCTCCACGGTGCGGGCGGCCAGGGCATGAGCGGTGATCTCGTTCACCACCGTGTCCGCCTCCATCATCACCGCCGCCAAGTGGCGCCCCGAGCCGGTAGTTCCGGCGGCCACAGGATTTACCGGCAGGCTCTTCATTTCGGCAAAGGCCTGCCGGATCGCCTCGATGGGCCCCGCCTCGTTGCGGCGGTACGACGTGTATACCGGTGTGCCCTCGCGGTCGATAAGCACGATCTTGGTGGTAAGGCTGCCTACGTCGACACCCAGGAAGTAGATTTTTTCCTCTCCCCCTTCGACGCCCTTCTCTCCAGGAGAATATGGGCGAATGATTCAATGCGCGTCATCATGCCCGCGTGGCCGGTCTGCTCGTTGACGATGAGCGTCAGCAGGGGAAGGCTTAGATCCCGCGTCACCCGGGTGAGGATGCTCTGGGCCACAATTTCGGGCATGCAGGTAAAGGGCCAGAGGTGAATAACGCCATCCATCCCCTCGCGCGGCGCCAGCACCGCCAGCCCCACGCTTTCCTGCCCGTGCCCGCCCACTGCCTCTTCCAGGTAAGGCTGCGCGGCGGCGCTAATTTGGCGGTGGCGCAGGAGCTGCGCCGGGCTCTTAATGATGTTGTAGCGCAGCCAGTTCATCACCGTAACTTCGCGCTGCACCTCAATGCGGATGTCAGGCAGCGACCCGAGCGTGCGCGCAAGCTCCCGGTTCACGTATTCCTCGAAAACGGCGTAGATCTCCCCAATGAGCCGCACTTTTAGCGGCCGCGCCTCCTTCTCCAGGCTCAGCCCGGCGCAGCTGCGCAGGTATTCACGGAAGGCGCTTCGTGCGGAACCGAAAGTGGCCGCCTCCCGCAGGCGCTGCAGGAAGAGAGAAAAAAGAGCATAGGCAGAACCTCGCCGGCTTTCCCAGGCCTGCAGCCGGTAGAAGAGGGTCTCGGCCCGCTCGGTGAGGAGGGCCTTGTAAAAGGCCAGCAGGGCAGCGGCGATTACTTTGCGGCCCTGCCGCGGTTCGTAGAAGCGTTGCAACGCCTGCAGAAAGCGATTGTAGTTTTCCCGCAGCGGGAAGGGGGAATCGATGACCACCATTTCAAAGCTGTAGCCGGCCCTTTTAAGCAGGATCTCCTGCAGCTCGGCATACCATCCCAGACGGCAGCGTCCCTTCCCCCCCACCATGATGAGAGTGTTGGCGCCGGCTTCCAGGCACTGGCGCATCTGCCCCAGGGTTACGGCGAAGGGATAGCAGATAAACTCGGGGGCCAACTCCTCCCCCAGCTCGGCCGTCCGCCGCGTTACCGGCAGGGGCGCCACGGCGTTCACCAGCTCGCCGTTAAATACGGTGGCCAGGACCGCGCCGAGATTGCCCATGTTGGGAAAGCCGAGAACCCTTTTTTCCGGCAGCGGCGCGACAAGAGCCCCCCGCCGCTCCCCCTTCTCCGGCAGCAGGCGCGGCTGCAGCGCCCCCTGCAGGCGCTGGCTATCGCGGAGCGTGTCCAGGAAAGCTTCCAGCCGGGTCACCAGGCCCGCTTCACCCGTCTGCTCGTCCACCGTCAGGACCAGGAAGGGGATGCCGCAGCTCTCCGCCGCCTCCTCCAGGTAGACCTCGATCACCGCCTCGGGGCCGCATTCAAAGGGGGCCACCAGGATAAGGCTGTCCACCAGGCGGTGCTCCAGCCAGTAGAGCGCGCTTCCCACTATGGCCTGCTCGAAGCTCCACAGCGCCTTCCCGTAAGCGGTACGGTGCAGGCTCTCCCGGATCGCCTCGGGCGGGACCATCTCGGGAACGAGGACCGTGGCATGCTCCCGCAGCCGCTCCACGACATGGTGGGCCATGTAGTCATAAAGGATGTAGCCGTGCCCCACCACGCCGATGCGCAGGCCGCTCTCGGAATGCCTCGCCTCCCGGCGGAGTTCTCTTCTCCCGCAGCGCTTCACGCCTGCGGCCTGCTCGTAAAGTTCGAGCACGGTGAGCTGCCGCTCCACGGCAAGGCGGAAGCAGCCCTTCTGGAAGCGGAGCGCCGCGGCAAATGCCCGCCGCGCCTCGCTGGCGCTCCGCCCAAGCCTTCGTCCCGCTTCCAGGAAGGAGTGCAGCGTGGACCGGGCCGCCTCGCGCCAGTTGATGCTCGGCGAGATTATCTTGCCGGGCGGCAGATCCAGCCCGCTGCGCAGCATGGCCGGCAGCCCGATATGCTTGGGGCAGTAGTAGCTGTGGCTGTCCTTGCTTACCAGGGTGGGTATAAAGAGAAAATCCACCCCCCTTTCGATGAGCTCCAGGGTATGGGGAAAGGCCAGTTTAACCGATACACAGGGCTCGTCGGTGGGGCAGACGGAGAGCCGCTCCAAGGTCCTGGCGCTGGTGGGCGCGGATAGGACCACCCGGCAGCCCAGGTGCTCCAGGAAAGCCTTGTAAAAGGGATAGTAGTAGTAATAGGAGAGCACCCGCGGTATTCCCACCTGCAGCATTCCATCTCCCACCGTAGAAGGAAAAATCATAGCCTATTCTTGCCCGGGGGAGGGCATACTATTCTCTTCTGTTGCAGGAGGGGCGGGAATATATTAATATGGGTTTATCCGCGGGAACTGGAAAGCGAGGAAAGAAATATGGCCGTTATCGTTCCCTTCAGGGGACTGCGCTACAACCCGGGCCTAGTGACGGAACTTGCCGACGTGATCACCCCCCCTTACGACATGATCACGGCCACAGAGCAGGAGCGGCTGTACCGGCGCAGCCCCTACAACATGATCCGCCTGGAGTACGGCAAAAGTCTACCCGGGGATGACGCAGCGAACAATCGCTACACCCGTGCCGCCGCCTCTTTCAATCGCTGGCTGCAAGAGGAAGCCCTCATCGCGGAAGATGAGCCCTCCTTTTACCTTTACCGCCAGAGCTTTGCCTTGCGGGAGCAGCTCTTTCACCGGAACGGGCTTGTTGCCGCCCTGAAGCTGGAGCCCTACTCGGGCAAGACGATCCTGCCCCACGAGGACACCCTGGCCTCGCCGAAAAAGGACCGCCTGGAGCTGCTGCGCCGCTGCCGGGCCAACTTCAGCCCCATCTTCGGCCTCTTCGCCGACCCGGAGCGCCGCTTCGCCGAAATATGCTCCCGCGCGCAGCAGGGCAGTCCTCTTTTTGAATTTGCCGACCGGGAGGGCCAAAGACATGCCCTCTGGAAAGTAGCCGGGGCGCAGGAACAGGCGGAGCTGGCCGAGCTCATTGCGCCGAAGCAGATCTTCATTGCCGACGGCCACCATCGCTACGAAACCGCACTGCAGTTTTCGCAGGAAAGCGGCCCCCGGGGTGGGCGGGGCAGCGGCTACGTCCTTGCCGTCCTCGTGCCCCTGGAAGATCCCGGCCTGGTCATCCTCCCCTTCCACCGCCTCCTCAGCGGGCTGGGCGCAGCGCAGCGGGAGCTGCTGTTTGAAATTATCGACAAGCATTTTCACTTTTCCCGGTGCGGCCCCCTGGAGGAGCTCAACCTGGCCGCCTTTGTCGGCGAGATGGCCGCTCGGGGACGGCAGCAGCCGGCCATGGGACTCCTTCTCCCCGAAGGATCCATGCTGCTGTGGTTTAAAGAAAAAAGAAACGCCGGCGAACTCGACGTCTCCATCCTGAAGCGCCTTTTCCTGGACCCCCTTCTGGAAGGTTCGGGAGATCCGGAGAAGCATCTTGATTTTACGAACAGTGAAGAAGAAGCGCGGCAGGCGGTCCTGGAGGGCCGGGCCCAGGCGGCTTTCCTGCTCAACCCCACCCCCATCGAAGCAGTGGCTGCGCGGGCCTTGCGTGGTGAAAATATGCCCCAGAAATCGACCTGCTTCTACCCCAAGCTGCCCAGCGGCCTGGTCATCCACCACCTGGAGCTGAGCCACCGGGAGGATTGACCCTGGGGCCCGGGAGCTTAACTGCCGTGGCGCCCCTCCAGCACCTGGCAGAGCTTTCGCCATAGAAAGGGATTCTTTTTGCGCAGGGCTACCGGGCGCCCCCTCTCGTCAACGAAGGCGTGCTCGGTGCTGCCGCGCGCCAGGAGCCGCTCCCCGCAGCGGATCTCGTAAAGGAAAGAGATCCTGACGGCGCGCAGGCTTTCCAGGAGGGTGATAATGGTGAGCTCGTCGTCGTAGCGGGCGGCGGAGCGGTACTCGCAGCTGGCCTTGATCACCGGCAGGTAGATGCCGCTTTTTTCCAAGTCGCGGTAGGGCAGCCCCAGGGCGCGCATCCACTCCGTCCGGCCGATTTCAAACCAGACAAAGTAGTTGGCATGGTAGGCTATCCCCATGGCGTCGGTCTCTTTGTAGCGTACTCTAATCCTGGTTTCATTTCTGTACATAGCCCCATTCCTCGCTTGTGCAGTCGGGCAAAGGCCCGGCCTGCATTAAAGCTTAAGGCACTACCTGGCCACGGCGGCCTTGCCGCGGTACACCAGGCCCCTGGCGCTGTCCACGGTGATGGGATCGCCGGAACGGATGAGTTGGGTGGCCTTCTCCGCCCCCACGATGGCCGGCTTCCCCAAGTGCAGGGCCATGATGGCGCCGCAGGAGCTAAGCCCGCCCTCCTCGGTGACCAGCGCCGCCGCCTTCTCCAGGGCCGGCAGAAAGGAGCCGTCTGCGGCCCCGGTGACGAGAATGGCCCCCTCCTCCACCCCGGCCAGGTCGGGCTCGTCTTTTACGACCACCGCTTTCCCGAAAACCGCCTTCTTGCCGATCCCCGTTCCCTTGACCACGATTTCGCCAACATTTTCCACGCGCAGCAGGTTTGTCGTCCCGGAAACGCCCACCGGCACCCCGGCGGTGATGACGACAAGATCGCCGTCCTTGATCAGCCCTGCTTCCTTGGAGACCCTGATGGCGGTGTGGAACATCTCGTCCGTTGTCTCTGCCGGGGGACAGAGCACGGGGGTCACCCCCCAGGTGAGCTGCAGCTGCGCCGCCACCCGCTCCCGCGGGGTTACGGCAATGATGGGCGCCCGCGGCTTATACTTGGAAACCATTCTCGCCGTATGGCCCGATTCCGTGGAGGTGATGATCGCCGCCGCCTCCAGCTCCTCCGCTACCTCGCAGGTGGAGAAGCTGATGGCGTCGGTGACATTTTTCTTCACCGCGGACCGGCCCTCAGCGAGGATTCGCCTAAAGTCAAGGGCTTCTTCCGCCCGCCGGCTGATGCGGGCCATGGTCTTCACCGACTCCACGGGATAGCGCCCTATGGCGGTTTCCCCGGACAGCATGACGGCGTCGGTACCGTCAAAGATGGCATTGGCCACGTCGCTGGCCTCGGCCCGCGTGGGCCGGGGATGGCGGATCATGCTGTCGAGCATCTGGGTGGCGGTAATCACCGGCTTGCCGGCGCGGTTGCACAGGCGGATGATCTTCTTTTGAATGAGGGGCACCTCTTCGGCGGGGATCTCCACCCCCAGGTCGCCCCGCGCTATCATGACCCCGTCGGCGGCCTCAAGAATCTGCTCAAAATTATCCAGACCGCTGCTGTTTTCAATCTTGGCAATGACCTTCGCTTCGCTGTGCTCGCTTTCCAGAAAGCGGCGCACCTCCAGGATATCATCGCGTCTGCGCGAAAATGAGGCGGCGACAAAGTGCACCCCCATCTCCAGCGCCTTTTTTAGATCGGCGCGGTCCGCTTCGCTCAGTGCCGGCAGCTTTAGCTCCGCCCCGGGCAGGTTGAGGCCGCGGTTGCTCCGCAGGATGCCGCCGTGCAGCACCCGGCAGCGAATCTCCTCGCCGCATACTTTTTCCACCCTCAGCGAAATAAGCCCGTCATCGACGAGGATGATCTGACCAGGTTTAACTTCTTCCGCCAGGCCCGGGTAGCTGACGGAGACCTTTTCGCGGTTGCCAAAGCCGGGGGCGGTGGTGAGGGTAAAGACGGTCCCCTCTTCCAGGAAGAACTCGCCGTTTTCCAGGAAGCCTGTCCGCACCTCCGGGCCGCGCGTATCCACGAGGATGGCTACAATCTTCCCCAGCTTCCGGCTGGCCTCGCGGACGGTGCGCAGCCGGTGCCAGTGCTCCTCGCTTTTACCATGCGAAAAGTTCAGCCGCGCCACATCCATGCCCGCTTCAATGAGCGCGGCTACCGCCTCCGGGTTCTCCGAAGCGGGGCCAATAGTGCAGACGATTTTAGTGCGCCGCATGAAAACCCGCCTCCTGCTTCTAATGGGTGCGTGCCGCTCCGCCGCCGCGGCAGGGCTACATGGCAAGGATCCCGGACATTTCGTAGAGGTCCCGCGAAAGCTCGCGCCTTCCGCTGGTGGCAACGGACAGGGGCACGGGAACAATGGCATCGCCCTGAAGGGCGGTCATCACCCCGCTCTGTCCCTGCCGCAGCAGCTCCACCGCCGCGGCGCCCATGCGGCTTCCCAGGAGCCGATCCACCGCCGAGGGGCTGCCGCCGCGCTGGATGTGTCCCAGCACCGTTACGCGCGTCTCCAGCTTCGTCTTCTCCTGAACCACTTTGCCGATGTCGTAGGCGCTGGCTGCTCCTTCGGCGACAATCACCAGGCTGTGTGTCTTTTTGCGGGCAATGCCCTTGAGCAGGCGGCGGCAGATTTCCTCCAGGTCGGGCTTGATTTCAGGCACAATGATGGCCTCGGCGCCGCCGGCAATGCCCGCCGCCAGGGCGATGAAGCCGCTCTCTCGGCCCATGACTTCCACGATGAATATGCGCTGGTGCGAGGTGGCGGTGTCGCGGAGCCGGTTCATGGCGTCGAGTATGGTGTTGACGGCCGTGTCAAAGCCGATGGTGCTGCTAGTGCCGGGGATGTCATTGTCAATGGTGGCGGGTATACCCACCGTCTTCACTCCCAGCTCATGGAGGGCCAGGGCGCCGCAGAATGAGCCTCCCCCGCCGATGACCACCAGGCCCTCGATGCTCGCTTCCTTCAGCCGGCGCGCCGTCTGATCCTGCATGGCCTTCTCCTTGAATTCGGGAGCGCGGGCAGTATGCAGGATTGTCCCCCCGCGATGAATGATCCCGGCCACCGAGCCGAGGGAGAATTTCTTCATCTCGCTGCCGCTGCAGAGGCCGCTAAAGCCTCCCTCGATGCCGTAAACCTCCATCTGGTAATAGATCCCGGTGCGCACCACCGCCCTGATGGCAGCGTTCATTCCCGGTGCATCCCCGCCGCTGGTGAGAACAACAATTTTCTGCAAGCATGATCACCTCTGAGTTAGGGTGTTCCAGAGTTCCGGTTTCAACTCCTCCACCTTTACGCAGCCGGGGCCCAGCAACTGCTCCAGCTGCTCCAGGAAAGCGGTATCCTCCGTGGCCTGGCAGCTTTCGTCAAGCAGGATCATTTTCTTCTCCCGTTCAAAGTAGATAAACACTGGCATGTCGCCCTTTGCCCCTTGCAGCAACTGCCGCAGCTTGGCCAGGGTCTGGCGATGCGTGCCCGGCGAAATCTTGAGGAATAGCTGCCTGCCGGCGCGCGGCAGCATCACCGCCGATTCGGCGATAATCTTCGGCTCCTCCTCCTCTTTTATATCCACCTTCCCCTTCACCAGGACGGGATTGTCTTCGCGAAAGATATCCCCGCGCCGTTCATAGAGATCGCTGAACACGATGATCTCCACGCTGCCGCTGAGGTCTTCCAGCCTGACAAAGGCCATGGGCTTGCCCTTCTTCGTGTAGATGGTCCGGACGGAGGTAACGATCCCCCCCACGCTTACCGTGCTCCTGTCTTCCACCTCTTGCAGCTCGGCGCAGGGGGTGAGATGGGTCATCCGCTCCAGGAGGGGGCGGTACTGCTCCAGGGGGTGCCCGGAGATGTAGAAGCCGAGCATCTCCTTCTCCATGGCCAGCTTCTCCTTCTCCGAGAACTCCTCGATATCTGGCAGCCGGTCGCGCAGCAGCTCTTCTTTGCTCTCCCCGTCCAGAAGCGCAAACATGCTCATCTGCCCGTTCTGCCGCTCCCGCTGCGCCACCTGCCCCCCAGCAATGCTCTCCTCGAGGCAGGCCAGGTACTGGGCCCGGTGCCCGCCCAGGCTGTCGAAGGCGCCGCACTTGATCAGGCTTTCCACCACCTTGCGGTTGCAGTAGCGCCCGTCAACGCGCGAGGCAAAGTCTTTCAGGGAGACGAAGGGCTTGGTGCGCCTTGCCTCGAGGATGGACTCGATAGCCCCAATGCCCACGTTCTTTACCGCCGCTAGGCCGAAGCGGATATGATGGTCATCGATGACCGTGAAATTAATCTCGCTCTCATTGATATCCGGCGGCAGGACCTCGATGCCCTGGCGTCGGCAGTCGTCAATATAGAGGGCCACCTTGTCGCTGTTGCTACAGTAGCCGGTCATCAGCGAGGCCATGAATTCAACGGGATAGTTGGCCTTCAGGTACGCCGTCTGGTAGGCGATGAGCGCGTAGGCGGCGGCATGGGACTTGTTGAAGCCGTAAGAGGCAAATTTCAGGATGAGGTCGTAGACCTCTACGGCCAGCTCGCGGGAATAGCCCTTCTTCATGCAGCCCTGGATGAAGAGATCCCGCTGCTGGTCGAGAATCTCCTTCTTTTTCTTCCCGATGGCCCGGCGCAGCAGGTCGGCCTGGGCCAGGGTGAAGCCGGCCATGGTGGCGGCAATCTCCATGATCTGCTCCTGGTAGACGATGACCCCGTAGGTTTCCTTCAAGATGGGCTCCAGGTCCGGGTGGGGGTACTGTATGGGCTTCCGCCCGTGCTTGCTGTCAATAAAGGTGGGGATCTGTTCCATCGGGCCGGGGCGGTAGAGGGCGACCACGGCGACGATGTCAGCAAACTTGTTGGGCATCAGTTCCCGCAGGACATTGCGCATCCCGGAGCTTTCCAGCTGGAACACCCCTGTGCTTTCCCCCTGCGAAAGCAGGCGGTAGGTGGCCTCGTCGTCCAGGGGAATCTCCTCCAGTTTTATCTCGCGCCCGTGCCGGCGGCGGATCTGGGCCAGCGTCTCTTCAATGATGCTTAGCGTCTTCAAGCCCAGGAAGTCCATCTTCAGCAGGCCGAGCAGCTCCAGCGTCCCCATGGGGAACTGGGTCACCACGGTCTGGTCATTTGTTTTCAGCAGGGGGACATGGTTCACCAGGGAGTCGCGGGAGATGACTACCCCGGCGGCATGGATGGAGGCGTGCCGAGGCATTCCCTCCACCGCCATGGAGGTGTCGAGAAGCTGCCGGTAGCGCTCATCGCCATGGTAAAGGGCCTGCAGCTCCCTGCTCTGCTCCAGGGCCCGGCTGATGGTCATGCCGATTTCGTTGGGGATCATCTTGGCCACCCGGTCCACTTCGCCGTAGGGGAAGGCCAGCGCCCGGCCCACGTCGCGCACCGCGCCCCGGGCAGCCATGGTGCCAAAAGTGATGATCTGCGCCACCCTGTCGGCGCCGTACTTCTGGGCCACGTAATTTAAGACCAGTTCGCGCTTGTCGTCGCAGAAATCAATGTCAATATCGGGCATGGAGACGCGATCGGGGTTGAGAAAGCGCTCGAAGAGGAGGGCGTTGCTGATGGGATCGATGTTCGTAATCCCCAGGCAGTAGGCGACGAGGCTGCCCGCGGCGGAGCCGCGTCCCGGCCCCACCATCACGCCGGCGCTGCGGGCGTACTTGATCAGGTCCCAGACGATGAGAAAGTAGTTGGCGTAGCCCATCTGGTTGATGATCTTCAACTCGTAGGCGAGCCGCTGCTCCAGCTGCTCCGTTACCTCCGGGTAGCGCCGCTTCAGCCCCTCGCGGCAGAGCTCTTCCAGGTAGCCGGCGGCATCCTTTCCCTCCGGCACATCGTAGACGGGCAGTTTGAGCTGGTTGAACTGGAATTCAACCTGGCAGCGTTCGGCAATGCGCAGCGTATTCTGCAGCGCCTCCGGATGGTCCTTGAAGAGCTGGGCCATCTCCGCGGCGCTCTTGAAGTAAAACTCCTCTGTTTCAAATCTCATGCGATCGCTGTCGTGAATCGTCTTCCCCGTTTGGATGCAGAGAAGAACATCGTGAAGCGCGGCATCCTCGCGCGAGAGGTAGTGCACGTCGTTTGTGGCCACCAGCCCGATGCCGGTATCGCGGGCGATGCGATAGAGGCCCTTGTTTACCTCCGCCTGCTCCGGCAGGTGGTGGTCCTGCAGCTCCAGGTAAAAATTGTCTGGTCCAAAAATTTCCCGGTAGCGGAGGGCCAGGCTGCGGGCCGCTTCCTCCTCCCCCCGCTTCAGCAGGGTGGGAATTTCGCCGCCGAGGCATCCGCTGAGGGCGATGAGCCCGGAGGCGTGCTCCGCCAGGAGTTCGTGATCCACACGCGGCTTGTAGTAGAAGCCTTCCAGGTAGCCGTCTGAGACAATGCGCATGAGGTTGCGGTACCCGGCCTCGTTTTCGGCCAGGAGTACAAGGTGATATTGGTAGTCGTCGAGCTTAGGCTCCTTCTGGTAGCGGGAGCGCGGGGCCACGTAAACCTCGCAGCCGATGACGGGCTTAACCCCGGCCTTCAGCGCCTCGCGGTAAAAATCGATTACGCCAAACATGGCCCCGTGGTCGGTGATGGCCACGGCGGGCATGTTCAGCTCCGCGGCCCGCCGGACCAGCTCCTTGATGCGGGCTGCCCCGTCCAGGAGACTGTACTCGGTGTGGCAATGCAGGTGGACAAACTGTTGATTCGACAATTTTAACACTCCAGCAGCAGCCAATTTGCTATTTTATTTCTACTTCCCGGCAAGTATCTCCTTTCCGCGGCATAGTTATTTGCTGAAGGGATGAACCGTAGTGAACTCCGATCGCCTTATCGACAGCCTGTTATTGACCTTCTGCGTGGCCCTGGGGGTCAACCTGGGCGGCAGCCTGCTGGGCTCGCTGGGCGCAGCGCTGCTGCACCGCCCCCCCCTTAAAACCATGGTCGAGCTTTCCGGCGAACTGAAAGTATGGGCCCTCATTGCCGCCGTGGGAGGAACCTTCGGCATCATCAGGAGCTTCGAGGCCGGCGTTCTCGGCAGGCAGTTCATGGGCCTGGCCAGGCAGCTCCTCATCATCGGCAGCGCTTTCTGCGGCGCTCATCTCGGCCACGTGCTCATAAAGTCCCTGGAAGGATATGAATAGACATGCGCCGCATCTTGGGAGCGCTTCTCCTGGGGGCGCTGGCCGGCGGGCTACTCGTCCATCTCAGCCATAGCCGCAGCCTGGAGCAGCTGCACTGGGAGAAGGAGAAGCTTAAGGTGCAGCTTTTTGAAACCACAGAGAGGCTCTCCCGGATGGAAGCCATGTGGGAAGAGGAGCGGAAAGAAACCGTCAGCTCCGTAAAGTTCATCATCCAGGGGGAGATTGAATCCTTTGCCAGGCTGGAGCTGCAGCGCCTGGCCGGCGAAATCACCTCGGGGCTGATGGGGGCGGCGATTAATGAACTGCAGCCGGAGCTGGTCGTTGCCCTGCTGCAGCGGCGCAAGCTCACCGTGGAGAAAAGAGACTATCTCGTCGACGTCAACTGGGTGGTCATCGCCCCCGAGACCACCTTCAATCTAGATGTCTCTCCCGCTCCCGAAGAGGTGCCAGGCGGGTAAAAGCCCTCGCCGGGCGGTACCTCCGCTTCCGGGCGGCCAGGCGCCAGCGGCGGCGGATGGCATTAAGCTGCCGCAGCAGCAACAGCTCCCTGCCGAAAGCTATGGCGGAAATGGCTGCCGCCAGCAGCCAGAGGGCGGCAAAGAAGGTGCCGGTCGATCCGCTCGCCGGGGGCGGCAGGAAATAAAGTCCCACCGCCAGAAGGGCCAGCGCCGCCATCATCCCGAAAAGAGCTTTCATCTCATCCCCTCCTGCCTTCTAATATATAATCCTTGCCGCCCTTGCTCATGCCTTACCATTAACGTTATCCAATAGTTATCGTAAAACTTGCATGGGCGGGGCACTGCCCCGGCCGCCCTCTGTGGAGGGGGGCACTCCCGGTCCAGCGTAGGTGGGCTTGCACGGTACGCCTTCACGGACAAGCAAAGCATGATTTCCAGCAGCATCGGCAGGCTTTTCTTGCTATTTCCAAGTTGCTTGATTGAAGAATAAATCACCATCGGAATGCAAATGAAACGGGATTTCATTTGGGTTCGGCGACGAAGGTAAGCTTGGGTTCGGTACCGGTGGCGGGGGTGTGACGGAAGGTGGGATAGATCTCCAGGAGCTTGAATCCTTCCTCCTTAAGAAGGCGGCTCACCAGCTCCGGCGGGTAATCCTTTTCCCGGTGGCGCTCCTGGAATTTGCGGTAGAGGCCGCCATTTTCAAGCTGAAAAACGGTTAGCAGTATCTCCCAGGTTTCACTAGCCCTGTCGTAGCGGCTTTCCCAGATCATGGTGAAATCCCCCCCATCGGCCCAGTAGACGGATTGCCCACCCTCATGCGGGCGCAGCGAGGGGCGGGTCAGGTCGAAGATAAAGAGGCCGCCCGGCTGCAGCAGCTGCCGCACGCCGGAGAAAGCCTGCCGGAGCTCCCGCTCTTCAAGAAGATAGTTGAGCCCGTCCTGGAAGAGGAGCACCAGGTCGAAGGGCCCCGGCAGGCGCAGTTCACGGAGATCCATGCGGTAGAAGTCAACCTGCAGCCCCGCGGCGGCAGCCTTGGCCCGGGCTATCCGGAGCATGGCCTCGGAAAGGTCTACCCCCGCCACCCGGTAGCCGCGAGCGGCAAAGGGTATCGTAGAGCTGCCGGTGCCGCAGGCGAGATCCAGCAAGGAGCGGGGTCGCCGCTTGAAGCGCTGCAGCAGCGACTCCACGTAATCGGCCCAGCCTTCATAATCCACGCCCTCCATGAGGCGATCGTAAATGGCGGCGAAGCCCTCGTAAGGCTGCCTCTCGCGGGCCCCGTCCCGCTCCATGCTCACTCCCCGTCCCGTTCAGGGGCTTCCTCCTGATCTTTCTGCTCGCGCAGCAGCTTGCCAAATCCCCGCAGCCGGCTGATGATGGCCTCGTTGATCGTGCCGGGGGGGAAGCTGCCGTCTTCCTGTTCGCTCCCCGCCTTCATGCCCGTGAGGAGCTCCATGCCCTCGTCAACGGAAGAGATGGCATAGATGTGGAACCTGCCGTTAGCTACGGCCTCCAGCACTTCTTCGTTGAGCACCAGGTTTTTCATGTTGGCCCGGGGAATGATCACGCCCTGGTCGCCGGTAAGGCCCTTGATCTTGCAGGCGGCGTAGAAGCCTTCGATCTTGCTGTTAATCCCCCCCACGGGCTGGATTTCGCCGTTCTGGTTAATGGAGCCGGTCACGGCAAAGTTCTGCTTCAGGGGAATGCCGGAGATGCTCGAGAGAAGGGCGAAAAGCTCGGCCGCGGAGGCGCTGTCCCCCTCCACGCTGCTGTAAGACTGCTCGAAGCACAAACTGGCCGAAAGGTTCAGGGGGACCTTGCTGCCGTAGCGCCGCGTCAGGTAGCCGCCGAGAATGAGGACGCCCTTGTCGTGAATCTTGCCGCTGAGCTTGCTCTCGCGCTCAATGTTGATGATGCCGCGCCGGCCGGGGCTTACCGTGCAGGTCACCCGCGAGGGGCGGCCGAATTGGTAGTTTCCCAGGTCGATCACGGAGAGAGCGTTCACCTGGCCCACCTTGGCCCCCTCGAAATCGAGCAGAAGCTGCCCCTTCTCGATGGCTTCCAGTATTTTTTGCTCGTAGCGGTTGGAACGCTCCATCTTCTCGGCCAGCGCCTTCTTGACATGGTCCCCCCTGACAACCTCCTCTTCTTCTATGCCGGCCCAGGCGTCGGCCTCGTAAAGAAGCTCCACGATTTCGTTGAAGCGGGTGCTCAGCTTATCCTGGTTCTCCGCCAGGCGGGCGCTGTATTCGATGGTTTTCGCCACGGCTTCGCGGTCAAAGTGGCGCAGCCGATCCCGCTTGCAGTGGTAGGCGATAAAGCCGGCCATCTTGGAGAGGTTGTCGTCATTCAAGTCCATCTCCACGTCAAAATCCACCTTGACCTTGAAGAGCTTGCGGAAGTCCTCGTCGTAGGAATAGAGCAGCTGGTACAGCAGGGGGCTCCCAATCATGATCACTTTCAGCTGCAGCGGTATGGGCTGCGGGCGCAAAGTGGAAACGGTAACCATGGCAAACTGCTCTCCCAGGTTTTCAATGCGGATCTCCTTTGTTTTCAGGGTCCGCTTCAGCGCTTCCCACGACTGCAGGCCGGAGAGGACGTCATTGGCCTGCAGGATGAGGTAGCCGCCGTTGGCGCGGTGTAAGGCGCCGGCCTTGATCATGGTAAAATCGGTCACCACCGCCCCCAGGCGGTTCTCATACTCCATCCTTCCCATCAGGTTGTAGTACGAAGGGTTGGTCTCGTAAACCACCGGGGCCCCCTTTGTCTCCCGGTGATCAACAAAGAGATTAACCTTGTAGCGCAGCTCCGCCTGCTCCCTCCCCTGGCGTTGCAGCCAGGCCAGGGGGAAAGGCTGCTCCTCCTCATCTGTGCGAAATTCGCTAAGGTTGGAGAGGACATCCTCCTGGAGGGCCTTCAGGTAGCGCTGGACCTTGGGAAAAGCGCTGTATTTCTCCAGGATTTCGTTAAAAAGATGCCCCGTGGCGGCGATGGCAATCCTCTGGTCGAGCTCCTTTAGCTTCTCTTTAAGCTCCCGCTCGGCGGACTGGATGCGGCGCATGATCTCCATGGCCTTTAGCTGCACGGCGGTGGACCTCTTCTCCAGCTCCTCCTTCACCGGCTGCTCCAGCTTGGCGTATTCCTCCTCGCTGAGCTGCTCGCCGTTGAGGAGAGGCACGGTCACGAAGCCGGCGCTGGTTCTTTTCAGGGCAAAGCCCTGCTCCATGGCCGCCTGGTTAAGCTCTTCCAGCCGTTCGCCGCGCAGCTGCTGGAATTCCTTCACCAGGGCCGCCTTCTGGCGCTCGTAGTCTTCTGTATCAAAGGCCTTGGGGATGGCCTGCTTGAGGTCGTCAAGAAGTTCCTCCACGCGGCGGCAAAAGATGGCCCCCTCCCCTGCCGGCAGGTTCAGGGCCAGCGGCTCGCTGGGGTTGTTGAAATTATAAACGTAAATCCAATCGTCCGGCCGGGGCTCCTGGGCGGCAATTTGCTGCACCGCCGTCAGGGCATAGCTTGACCTGCCGGTCCCCGTGTAGCCGGTGATAAAAATATTGTAGCCGGTGCGCTTGATACGCAGGCCAAATTCCATGGCCTTGATCGCGCGCTCCTGCCCGATCATCCCCTCCAGCGGCGGAACCTCGGCCGTAGTTTGAAAAGGAAGCTTCCGGGGGTCGCAACGATAGGTCAATTCCGCGGTGCTTAATTTATGTATGGCCATCCTCATCACTCCTCACACATCAACTGTCTTTGTTTTTTTCTAATCCCGAGCGGAGCGGCGTATGCCC
Organism: Bacillota bacterium; assembly: GCA_012800855.1. Classification (GTDB taxonomy): domain Bacteria; phylum Bacillota; class Dethiobacteria; order DTU022; family DTU022; genus JAAZIN01. The sequence goes on along the minus strand of JAAZIN010000108.1, from coordinate 16,260 downwards.
TGTTTCTCCTTTTTCTTATCCCGGCCCGTGTGGAACCACCGGCAGCAGCCTCGCAGAATGCATTGGCCGCAGCGGGGGTTGCGGGCCTTGCAGACGGCCCGCCCATGGGCAATGAGCCAGTGGTGCGCCTGCCCCCACTTTTCGGGGGGCAGGATCGCCTTGAGCTCTGCTTCCACTTCCTCCGGGCTCTTACCCGAGGCCAGCCCCAGCCGGCGCGCCACCCTGAAAACATGGGTATCCACGGCCAGGGCCGGCTTGCCGAAGGCGACGCTTAAGATAACGTTGGCGCTCTTGCGCCCTATCCCCGGCAGTGATAGAAGGTCGGCGAAATTGTCGGGCACCCGGCCCCCAAAATCTTGCACGATTTTCCGGCTTGCCTCAACGAGGTAGCGGCTTTTATTGCGGTAGAGGCCGCATCCCCTCAGGTAGGGTTCCAGCTCTTCGGGCTGGAAGCGGGCCATATGCTGTGGCGTGGGAGCCACGGCAAAAAGCTTCTCCGTGATCCGGTTGACCTGTTCGTCGGTGGTTTGTGCCGAGAGAAGCACGGCCACCAGCAGCTGGAAGGGATCACTGTACACAAGCCTGGTGCGGGCATGGGGATATTGCCGCTCCAGGAGCGAAATAATCCTGCGGGCTTGCGCCGGCCCCCACTCCAATTCCGACTGCTTAAGCATAGCTTTATTATAAACTGCGAAAAAATATTGGTAAAGCTGCCCGTCTAGCCGGCCCTGGCCACCCCTTCGGCCAGGAGAGCCGCTATTTCGGCCCTGGAATAGTCCAGCCATGCCAGGATCTCCTCGGTATGCTCCCCCAGGCGCGGCGGGGGAAGGCGCAGCTCTCCGCCTCGGCCGGAAAAAAGCAGGGGAAAGCCGGGCTGCCTCTGGGAGGCGCCGCCGGGACGGGAGACCTCAATCCAGAAGCCCTCTTCCCGGGCCAGCGGGTGCGCGGCAGCGGCATGAAGGTCGAGAACGGGCTCGCAGCAGGCGTCGTGGCGGGCAAAGAATTCCACCCACTCCTCCTGCGTCTTCTCCTTGAACAGCGCCCGCAGCTCCTCGGTGAGCTGTTCCTGGAAAGCGGGATCAAACTGCCGCTCCACCCAGTGAGGCCGTCCCACGGCGTGGCAGAAGTTCTGCCAGAAATGGGGTTCCAGCGCGCCCAGGGTCATGTACTTGTTGTCGGCGGTCTCGTAGATGTTGTAGCAGCCGTAGGCCCCGGTAAGGTGCCCGCAGCCGCGGCGCGGCAACTCTTCGCCGCCCTCAGGAGTCGCCGCGGCGTAGACCAGCCAGGGCAGCAGCCCGCGGGTCATGGAGATGTCAACGTGGCAGCCCTCCCCGCTCCTGCGGCGCGCGTAAAGAGCCATGAAGATGCTTGCCAGGGCCATGAGCGTTCCCGCGGCAATATCGGCGATCTGCACCGCCGGCATCACCGGGCCCTCGCCCGGCGCGGCGCTCAAATCCAGGAGGCCGGCCAGGGCGGTGTAGTTAAGGTCGTGGCCGGCCCGCTCACGGTAAGGGCCCTTCTGCCCGTAGCCGGTGATGGAAACGTAGATAAGGCCGGGATGGAGGGATTTCAGCGTGCCGTAGTCTAGACCCAGCCTCTCCATGACCCCGGGCCGGAAGCCTTCCACCAGCACGTCGCTGCGCAGCGCCAGCCGGCGCAAAATTTCCCGCCCCTGGCTCGTTTTCAAGTTTACGGCCAGGCTTTTCTTGTTGCGGTTGAGAAGCCAGAAAAAGCTTCCCGTCCCGTCAATCTCCCGGCCCACTGCGCAGGTGGGATCCCCGGCGACGGTGTCCTCAACCTTGACCACCTCGGCGCCGTAATCGCCCAGGAGCATGGTGCAAAGCGGGCCCGGCAGCAGCCTGGTCAGGTCGACAACCCGCAAGCCCTCCAGCAAAAGGCTCTCCGGCGGTGTCACGTCCTTCTCTCCCCGTTCCGGGAACTTTTGGCAGCTCGGTAAAATTTCTCGCCCTATCCGGCCAATTCCTTCTTCCCTAAAGCGCCCGCAGGAGGCGGTTAAATATATCGGCGGCACGGTGAGATAATATAACCAGCATCGATGGATAGGGGTAGGGCGGCAGATGGACCATCTCTGGCTGTTCTGGATCCTGGTTATAATTTCCCTGCTCGCCCCCGTGGCAAGGCAGCAGCAGATCCACCTGGCCCGGCTGAAAATACTGCGGCGCCTTCAAAAAGAGAGGGGCAGCCGCATCATCACCCTCATCCACCGCCATGAATTCCTCAGCTTCCTGGGCATACCCCTGACCCGCTTCATCAACATCGAAGATGCCGAGCTCATCCTACGGGCCATCCGCCTGACTCCGGAGGATGTGCCCATCGACCTGATCCTGCATACGCCGGGCGGCCTGGTCCTGGCCACGGAACAGATAGCCGCGGCGCTGCAGAAGCATCGCGCCAAGGTGACCGTGTTCATACCCCACTATGCCATGTCCGGGGGAACTATGATCGCCCTGGCCGCCGACGAGATTGTCATGGACGAAAATGCCGTTCTCGGGCCGGTGGACCCCCAGGTGGGCAGCTATCCCGCCGCCTCCATCCTCAAGGTGGTTGCGGAAAAGAAAGTCAACCGCATTGACGATCACACCCTCATCCTGGCCGACATTGCCGCCAAGGCGCAGCGGCAAATTGAAGAGACCGTCTACCGGCTGCTGCGCAAGCACCTGCCGGAGGAAGACGCCCGCAGGACTGCCGGCCTGTTAAGCGGTGGCCACTGGACGCACGACTACCCCCTCACGGCGGAGGGCCTGCGCGAGCTGGGCCTGCCCATAACCACGGAGATGCCCATGGAAATTTACAGCCTCATGAATCTCTATCCCCAGCCGGCGCAGCGCCGCCCCTCGGTGCAGTTTGTCCCTCTCCCCGCGGGGGGCGATGAAAGCGGGCGCAGGCCGAGGGAGTAGCTCCGGCAAAATTTTCATTCCGGGAGGCTGGCGAATTGAAGGATGTCATCGTTGTCGGCGGTGGGCCGGCGGGCGCAGCCCTTGCCTACCGGCTGGCCGCCAGGGGCCTGAGCGTCCTGCTCCTGGAAAAAAGCAGCGTGCCCCGCTTCAAGTCCTGTGCCGGCGGGATCACGCGCAAGGCGGTGCGAGAACTCAATTTCGACCTCTCGCCGCTCATTGAAGAGGAGATCTCCAGGTTTATCTTTACGGCCAACCTGGAGCACCCCGTGGAAGCGGCCACGCGTGAAGCGGCCGTCTATACCGTGAGCAGGGAAAAATTCGACGCCTTCCTCTTAATGAAAGCGGCCTCCGCCGGGGCGGAGGTCATAACCGGGGCGGCGGTGCGCAAGATTGAACGCCAGGGCAGGGCCTTTCTCGTAAGAGCGGACTCTGGCCGCTACCGCGGCAAGATCATTGCCGGAGCCGACGGCGCGCGCAGCATGGTGGCGCGCAGCTTCGGCCTGGAGGGAGCAAGAATCCACGGCACCACCCTGGAATGCCACCTCGCCCCGCCCCCGGGGAAGGAAGGGCGTTTTCGGGGCACCATCCACGTGGATTACGGGCTTCTCCGGCAGGGCTACGCCTGGCTTTTCCCCAAAGGCAGCTCTCTGTCGCTGGGAGCGGGCGCCTTGCCGGGTTCGCCGGGGGAGATCCGCAGCGCCCTAAAAAAGCTGCAGGAAGCGCTTGAGCTGGAGAGGGCAGAGCTGCTTCTTCCCGCGCGCGGCTGGCTCCTGCCCTTCCAGCCCGCGCTGCGGCGGCTCCACGACGGCGCCGTGCTGCTCCTGGGCGACGCCGCCGGCCTGGTGGACCCCTTCACGGGAGAAGGTATCTATAATGCCTTGCGGAGCGCCCGCCTCGCCGAAAAGGTTATCGTAGAGGAAATCAGGCGGCCTTCTCCCAACCTGCGCCGCTACAGCGATCTGGTTAGAAAAGAGATGGGTCCCGAGCTGGCGGCAGCATGGCGCCTGGTGCGCCTCCTCTCGGGGAGAGCTTCCCTCTACCACCAACTGCTGCAGCGGCATCCCCAGTTTGCCGCCGGCTTCCTGGAGCTGCTGTCCGGGGAATGCGGCTACCCCCAATTTTTGCGCCGCTGCCTGAAGCTGCTGCTAAGCGAAGGCCTCTATTTGCCCCAGCGAAGATGAATCCACCTCCTCCCCTTGTCGAAAGGCTGTTCTTGCTTTACAGTAGAGGCGTAGGTCAGGAGAAGGGAGCGACGATTCTTGTTACGCCATCTCTTCATCGGCGCGGCGCTGAGGAAAAAAGAGAGGCGCCTTGAAGAGCTGCTTCGCGGCTGCCGAGGGGCAATCGTGGCCTTCTCCGGCGGCGTGGACAGCACCTTTCTTCTTTACAAGGCCGCCTCCGTGCTGGGCCGGAAAAACATCCTCGCCGTCACCGCCGCCTCTCCCATTCGCCCCGCCGCCGAAACCGAGGCCGCCAGCAAGCTCGCCGCCTGGCTTGGCGTCCCCCATCGCCTGATCCACACGGCTGAGCTTTCCAGCCCCCTCTTCCTGGAAAACGGGCCCGATCGCTGCTACCACTGCAAAAAAGTGCTCCTTGACGCCCTGGCGGCCATTGCCGCCGTGGAATCGCGGAGCTGCCTCCTGGACGGCTCCAACCATGACGACCTCTCTGACTACCGCCCGGGAGCAGCGGCGGCGCGCGAATTCGGCCTCCGCAGCCCCCTCCAGGAGGCCGGCCTGGCCAAGGAGGAGATCCGCCTGCTCTCCCGCCGCCACCGCCTGCCTACATGGAACCTCCCGTCCCAATCCTGCCTGGCCACGCGCATCCCCTACGGGGAGCAGATCAGCCTGGAAAAGCTGAAGCGCATTGAAGATGCCGAAAGCTTCCTGCGCTCTCTGGGCCTGCGCCGCGAGCTGCGCGTGCGCTGCCATGGCCGCAGCGCCCGCATTGAAGTACGCCCCGCCGATTTCGCCCGCGTGCTAAAAAAAAGAGCTGCCGTCAGCTCCTACTTCAAACAGATCGGCTTCCTCCATGTCTCCCTTGACCTGGAGGGATACGCTTCGGGCAGCCTCAACCGCAGCCTGGCGCAGCATTGCCCCTGGCGGCATGGCGGAAATGCCGGCTAGCTCTCTTTGAGCTTCTCCTCCAGCAGTTCGCCGCCCACGCCCACCTGCTCCGGAGCGGTCTCCATGAGGTAAACCACGAAGGCCTCCTCCCGGATCCCGGTGGCCGCGCTGGCCGCACTGGTAAAAGCGCGGATGAGCTCCTTCTTTTTCTCTTTCTCCAGCCTGGGCCCGTAAAAGAAGATGGTGGGCATTCCCATCGCCTCTTTCCTTGGGCTGATTTACGGTCTTATCTTTACCAGGCTTCGCGGAAGATAGCCAGCACCTCCTCCGCCTCGAAGACGAGCCGGGGATTGTAGACGATGGAGCCGTCCGAAAGAGAAAGCTCGGCCGCCGCCGCCAGGCCCTCCTCGGGAACGCCGGCTTCGCGAAGCCGCTGTGGCAGGCCCATGCGGCGGGTGAGCTCCCAGATGGCCTCGGCCGCCGCCCGGCCGGCCGCCTCATCGCTCACATCGCACGTATTTAAGCCCATGGCCTGCGCCACCAGGGCATAGCGATCGGCGCAGCATTCCAGGTTGAAGAGCATAACATGGGGCAGCAGGATGCTGTTGGCCAGGCCGTGCGGCACTTTAAAGAGGGCGCCCACGGAATGGGCCATGGCATGGACCAGGCCGATCTGGGCGTTGCTGAAGGCCACGCCGGCCATCAAGGCGGCAATCTGCTGCTGGCCCCGGGCGACGAGGTCGTCGCCCTGCTCCACGCAGCGCGGCAGGTACTCCCAGATGAGGCGGATGGCATGCAGGGCCATGGCGTCGGCGATGGGTTCGCGCTGCAGGGCATGCAGCGCTTCAATGGCGTGCGTCAGCGCGTCCATCCCCGTGGAAGCGGTAAGCGCCGGCGGCAGCCCCGCCGTCATCGTGGGATCAAGAATGGCCACGCTGGGGATAATATGATAGTCGCAGAAGAGCATCTTCTCGTTGGTGTCCCAGTTCTTAATCACCGCGGCATAGGTGACCTCGCTGCCCGTCCCCGCGGTGGTGGGAATGGCGATGTGCGGCGTCTGCGGGCGCGTGAGCATTTGAAAGCCGCTGTAATCCTCCAGCCGGCCGCCTTCCTTCAGCAAAATGCTCATCCCCTTGCCCGTATCAATAACGCTGCCCCCTCCAACGCTGACAATGATATCGGCGCCGGCTTCGCGGGCCAGCTCAGCTCCTTCATTGACGATATGGAAGCCCGAATCCTGGATGACGCGGTCAAAGGTGGCCGCGTGCTTCCGCCCCAGGGCCTCCTCCACCCTGGCGGCAAGCCCCGCTTCCACCACGCCGCGATCGGTGACCACCACCGCCCGCGTTCCGCCAAGCGCCTCCACCTCAAGGGCTACCTCTTTAACGCTGTTTTCGCCGAAAATTACCTTCGTGGGATTGTAGTAGATAAAGGAGAGATCGCGATCGTAAGCCAACCTATTCAACCTCCTTTGCCCGCCCCGGCCAGGGCGGCGGTTCTAGATGCCGAACTCCGCCCCCGTCGTGGCCAGGAGATTTCTCAGGGACTCGACTTCCGCTTCATTTAATTGGGAAACATACTTCGTCTCAATCTCGCCGGCAAGCTCCACCAGCCGTGTCGCCGCCTTTACCGCCTTGACGATAGTCGGCAGGTGTCCCTTCAGCTTGATCTTGCCCTGGATCATGGCCTTAATCACATCAAGTTCACCGGACATGACCGCCTCCCAGCGCTCCAGCTCCCCGGTGAGGATAAAATCGCCCTTTTCTCCCGCTTCCCGGGGCACCAGGCGGATAAAGCGGCAGTCACCGTGCCAGAGATCCATGAACAGGTAAATATCCCGATCCAGCCCCTTCTCCGGCTTGGCGAGGATGTGGATCACCACCGATCCTTCCCAGTTTTTGGCCGCTTCCTTGTAGCGGGCATCCTCCTGGACCAGCTTCTCGTAGCTAGCCACCCATTCGGGTGTGCCCAGGATAAAGGGCTTTTCCGCTTCCGCCAGGCGCCGCTCCACCAGATCACGATAACCCTGCTCCCACTCGACAGTGCCGTAAGTATACGCCATCCTTCCATACCTCCTTGAATCATGATTAATAAGCGCCATGAGGCTTTATTTCCGCTTCCTCTCTGTTCCCCATCAGGCAACCGAAAGGACCTTTGTCAGCCGCACCAGTTCCAGGGGGTGCCGCAGGAGCCCCTTTATTTTCAACTCGCCGCGCAGCAGCTTTTTCACCACGCCGCGGCCCGTCTCGTCGAAAAAGAAGGGCAGCCCTCCCCTGATCTTCAAATTGGTTAGATCCAGCAGGTTGGCCGAATCGGCCTCGATGGAAATGTCCGGGCGCACCGGTTTCCCGGCATGAATCTCCAGGTGGCCTCTCTTGAACAACAGGGTAATTTCCACGCCGGCATCTGCAGCGTTGATATAAACGGCGGATTTTAAATTTTGGAATGCCCTGGTTCTAGGCCCACCGCTTTCCAGGTTGCTCTCGATTATTTCCGCCAGCATCGTTGCCAGGGCCGCCTCTTCTGCCCCCTCGGCAAAAGTGATCATTTCCTCCATTGCCTTCACCCCTCGCAACATTTTGATCATAATAATCGTCTTTATCAGCATTATAGCATTATTTAGTGCATTCTGAAAGAAGGGCTTACGTTGGCCTAGCAAGGGCGTCACGGGGGGCGCTGCGGCATGCGCCGAGGTGAAAGCTGCCGAGTTCGGCAGCCATAAAAAAAGGGCCCCCGGCCCTTTTCCATAACCCGATTCTACAAATTCGGGGCGTTAAAGGTGTCGCCGCCGCTGATGGTGCCCAGCTGGAATCCCTTGTAAAACCAGCGCGCTCGTTGCTCGGAGGTACCGTGGGTGAAGCTGTCGGGAACCACGTAGCCCAGGGCCTCCTTTTGAATCCGGTCGTCGCCAACGGCGCTGGCGGCGTTGAGGGCTTCCTCGATATCTCCTTCTTCCAGCAAGTTGGCTCGTTCGGCATAATGGGCCCAGACGCCGGCAAAATAGTCTGCCTGCAGCTCCAGCCTTACTTGCAGCTTGTTGTACTCCTTCTCGCTTAAGCGATTGCGCTGGGCCATGACCTCGTCCAGGATCCCCAGCAGGTACTGCACATGATGCCCCACTTCATGGGCGATGACGTAGGCCATGGCAAAATCGCCCGGCGCTTTAAAGCGCTCCTTGAGCTCGGTATAGAAGCTCAGGTCGAGGTAGATCTTCTGGTCGGCGGAGCAGTAGAAGGGCCCCACCGAAGAATCCGCCGCCCCGCAGGCCGATTCCACAAATCCCGTATACAAGACCATTTTGGGACATTGGTACTCCATTCCCAGTTCCTCGCTAAACAGCTCCGCCCACACATCCTCGGTTTCAGCCAAAACCACGGAGGAGAATTCTTTCAGCTCTCTCTCTTCGGCGGTCTCCTCGTAGGGGGTTACAATCTGCACCAGCTCGGAGCCCAGCAAATCCAGGGGATCGCCCCCCAGCAGGGTAACGACAACGAGCAAGATAATCGTCCCGATGCCGCCCCCCAGCAGCCCTCGTGCAGATCTCCCCCGGCGATCTTCTACATTGCTGCTAGCCCTTCTGCCCTGCCACTTCATTTTTCTCCACCTCGCAATTCTAACCGGTTAAGAAAATTCTATCCATCATCACACAAAGATGCAATAATGATTTCCCTGGCGGCATACGGGGTTCAAGATGGGAATCACGTGGGGAGATCGGTGGGAGTTTTCAGGCCACCGCCAGGCCTTAATGCGGGTCGATGTAGTAGCACCGCTCGATGCTGCCGCTGCCAGAGAACTCCACCAGGATGCGCAGCTGCTTCAGCATTAAGTCGGGTTCGGCCAGGGCGGCGCCGATGGCCACTTCCTTGATGCCGGAGGAGTCTACCCTGGGGAAAAGCTGCTGGACAAGATGCTCCGGCTGGGGAATAATAAGGTATACCGTTTGGCAGGGCGTTTCGCCAAGGAGGATCTCCTCGCCCTGGACGGCGCGGCGAAAGGAAGAGGCCTGCCCTTGCAGCAGCTCCAAGGGGGTGATGAGGAAGCCGGCCAGCCCCTGCAGGTCAAGGTCTTCCGCCTCGGTCCATTCCGCATCTCCCTCATACTTCACCTGCAGCCGCTTCTCCTTGCAGATGACTTCAAGCTTGAAGGCGGGCAGGCTGCCGCTGAGCTCGCCGCCCTTCTCCACCCGGCCCTTGAATAAAAGCTCGTCCTTGGGGGTCTTCTCAATAATGGTGAGGTCGTAGTTCTCAAGCTGCTCCATCTGGCGCAGCGCTTTTTGCATGAGTTTAGGCCCGCGGGAGGATGTTGCCGGCGGGATGAGCATGGTGGCGCAGAAAAAGAGCGCGGCCAGGGCCAGGCCCGAGGCGAAAAGGCCGGCCTTTCTTCGCTGCAGGGCTGTCCTCCTCATGAACAGACCCTCCCCTTCTCCATAAATTCCCACCTATGTATATGCCTGAAGGAAGGGTTGTATGAGCGGGCCTTTCAGCTTTCCTTGCCCTGCCCCTTGATCACCGCCAGGGGGCGCAGCCGGGCCACCCGGCGGGTAAAGTCTATTTCCGTAAAGGTGTCGATGACCGCCTCGATATCCTTGTACGCCTGCGGCGCCTCGTCCAGGTATTCGCGGTAGTTGCGGCCGAGGACCATGATCTCGCCCAGGGACTGCTTCAGCTCTTCCACTTCAATCTCCCGCTTTGCCGCCCCTCGCGAGAGCACGCGCCCGGCGCCGTGGTTTACCGAGTAGAAGGTGCGCTCCACCTTGGGCCCGGCAACGATGACATAGGAGGCTGTGCCCATGCTGCCCGGGATCAGGGCCGGGTGGCCCAGTTCCCTGTAGCGGGGTGGGTTGTTGGGATGGCCGGGCGGCAGGGCCCGCGTTGCTCCCTTGCGGTGAATGAGCAGCCTTCTGCCCTTCACCTCTTCGAACTTGGCGATGTTGTGGGCCACGTCGTAAACCAGGCCCAGGTCGTAATCGCGATCGGACCCGCCCAGCACGGCGCTGAAAGCCTGGCGCACATCGTGGGTAATCCACTGGCGGTTGCAGAAGGCAAAATTGACCGCGCAGGCCATCGCCGCAAGGTAGCGCTTACCCACCGCTGAGTCGATGGGAACGGCGGCCAGCCCTTTCGTGGGAATCTCCAGCTTCATCTCGGCGGCAGTCTTCCACATCAGCGCGGAAAAATCGGTGCAGATCTGATGCCCAAAGCCACGGCTGCCGGTATGGATCAGCACCGTGAGCTGACCCTCGGCCAGGCCCAGCCTGGAGGCGGCATGACCATCAAAGACCCTGTCCACCACGCCCAGCTCGATGAAGTGGTTGCCTCCGCCGATGGTGGACAGCTGATCCCCGCGCTCTATGGCCTTGTCGCTTACCGCCGCCGGATCGGCTCCCGCCATGGCGCCCCCTTCTTCAATGCATTCCAGGTCCTCCGGCCGGCCAAAGCCTTGCTCGATGAGGAAGGGGACTCCTTTCACAAGGTAGCGGTGCAGGTTTTTCCGCACCAGGGGGGCCTGGCGGCTCCTTTTCCCCACCCCCGTGGGAACGCGCTCCACGATGGCCTGGAGCAGTTGGCGCAGCAGGGGCTTATCCAGCAACTTTGCTTCCAGGTTGGTGCGCAAAAGCCTCACGCCGCAGTTGATATCCATCCCCACCGCCCCGGCGGAAACGACACCCCCGGAGGCGTCAACGGCCATGACCCCGCCGATGGGCAGGCCGAAGCCGGTATGGATGTCGGGCATCCCCACCACCGGCTCCACCACGCCCGGCAGCGAGGCGGCGTCCATCAACTGCTGCAGGGCCTCGTCTTCGGTAAAGGAGCGCTTCAGTTCCCTGTTCAGGTAAACCACCGCATCCACGCGCATTTTGCCGCGGCGCCGGATGCGGTAGCAGTTGGCGCTTTCCCGCTCCAGCAACGACATCGTACCACCCCTTGCTGCTTATTCCCTATGGCTGCGGGAGATCATTTAGAACCATGTCATAGTGTTATTTTTGCCGCCCGCTCATGCCCATGCGGGCGACCATCTTTTCAAGATGGGGAATGATGGCCTCGTTGGTCAGGTTAAACTGCACCGGCGTCATGGAGATGTAGCCCTCCCGAACCGCCCACACGTCGCTGTCCTCCTCCTCTTCTCCTTCAACGAGTTCGCCGGCCAGCCAGTAGTAAATCATGCCGCGCGGGTCGGTGCGCCGGTCAAAGCAGTTGCGGTAGCGCCGCGTGCCCAGGCGGGTCACCCTGACCCCTTTGACGGCGTTCCTGTCCGCGGGGACATTGATGTTGAGCAGCGTCCCCGCCGGGAGCTTTTCCTCCAGGAGGTGGGGAATGAGATCGCGCACAAATTCGGCGGCAAAGATGTAATCCTCGTGACGGCCCCTCTCCGTGAGGGAGACCGCCACCGAGGGGATGCCGAGAATGATCCCTTCCACGGCGGCGGAAACGGTGCCCGAATAGAGAACGTCGGTACCCAAGTTGCTGCCGCGGTTAATCCCCGAAATGATCAAGCTGGGCCTCTCCTCCAAAAGGGCCTCCACGGCCAGCTTGACGCAGTCGGAAGGGGTTCCGTTCACTGCCCAGCCGCTCAGGGCGGGGTTGTGCAGAAAGGAAACCTGCTCCACCCGCAGCGGCCGGTGCATGGTAATGGCATGGCCGACGGCGCTGCGCTCGTGGTCGGGAGCGACAACGGCCAGCTTGTAGCGGCCGCTGTCAAAGAGGACCTGGCTGAGGAGCTGAATCCCCTCGGCATAGATGCCATCGTCATTGGTGATCAACAGGTTCTCGGCCATCTTCTACGCCCTCTCCGCGCTCCTTCCGGTAAGCCGCTCCGCCCGGCGACTGCATTCATATATTATTCTTTCCAGGTCCAGCTTGGTCAGGGCGCCCCCGTCAACGAGGATGTCCCCTTCCACAAGCACGTAGCGGACATCCGCCGCCGACGCCGCATAGACCACGTGCGCCAGGGGGTCGAAAAGGGGCGCCGCATGCGGTGCCTTTAGATCGAGAGCAATGAGATCCGCTTTATAGCCCTCCTTCAACCTCCCCACGCCCTCCAAGCCCAGCAGGGTGGCGCCGTTGGCGGTGGCCATCTGCAGCGCCTGCTTTGCCGGGATCAAGGTGGGCTCCATGGCTTCTCCCTTGGCCAGGAGCGCCGCCAGGCGCATCTCCTCGAGGAGATCGAGATTGTTGTTGCTGGCCGCGCCGTCGGTGCCCAGTCCCACCGTCACCCCGGCCTCCAGCAGCCGCGCCACGGGAGCGATGCCGCTGCCCAGCTTCAGGTTGCTGCCGGGATTATGAGCCACGCCCACCTTCTTCTCCGCCAGGATGGCAATGTCTTCTTCATCCAGATGGACGCAGTGGGCGGCGATGACGCGCCGTTCGAAGAGGCCCAGCCGGTGCAGGTGCCCCACCGGGGTGTGTCCGTATTGGCGCTTGCAGTCCTCCACCTCGCTCGCCGTCTCGGCCACGTGGATCTGCAGCGCGCACCCCCTCTTGTCCGCCTCCTCCATGACACGGCGCAGGAAATCGGGAGGGCAGGTGTAGGGAGCGTGCGGCGCGTAGGTGACGGTGATGCGCCCCCCAGCGGCCCCGTGCCACTGGCGATGAAAATCGGCCGCCTCGCGCAGCGCCTTGCCGGCTCCATCGCCGAGGCCGATGAGGCCGCGCGAGAGGACGGCGCGCACCTTGCTTTCCGCGGCGGCCTCGGCGGCCCGCTCCATGAAAAAATACATGTCCGTAAAGGTGGTCGTGCCCCCCCTGAGCATTTCGGCGATGGCCAGCAGCGTGCCCCAGTAGACATCATCGCCGGTGAGATTTTCTTCCACCAGCCAGATCTTATCTTCAAGCCACTCCTGCAGGGGAAGGTCGTCGGCGTAGCCCCGCAACAGGGTCATGGCGGCGTGGCCGTGGGTATTGACCAGGCCGGGCATGAGCAGCAGCCCACGCCCCTCGATGACTCGCTCGGCCCGCGACCTCTCGATGGCCCCCACTTCCTCGCTGACGGCGGCGATGCGGCCGCCTTCTATCAGCAGGTCGCCAGTAAAGTAATCCGGCCTATCTTCGTCCATGGCCATGATGCAGGCCCCGGTAAAGAGAATCTTCCCCATAGCCTTCTACTCCTTTCCCATTAACTCCGCCAGCCCGGCCCGTCCGGGCCGATAGAGCACGCCGCGCTCGGTAATGAGCGCGGTGATGAACTCCGCCGGGGTGACATCGAAAGCCGGGTTCAGGGCGCCGACCCCGGCCGGGGCAATCGGCTGCCCCATCAGCGTGGTCACCTCGGAAGGATCGCGCTCTTCGATGACCATGCCTTGCCCGTCTTCCAGGGAGAGGTCAATCGTCGAGCAGGGTGCGGCAATATAAAAAGGTATGCCATGCTGCCGCGCCAGCACGGCCAGGGTATAGGTGCCAATCTTGTTCGCCGCATCCCCGTTGGCGGCAATGCGGTCGGCCCCGGTGATGACCAGGTCCACCTTGCCGGAAGCCATGAGGTAGCCGGCGCAGCTGTCGGTAACCAGCGTCACGGGGATCTTTTCCCGCCGCAGCTCCAGGGCAGTAAGGCGGGCCCCCTGCAACAGGGGCCTGGTTTCACCGGCAAAGACATGCACCCTCTTCCCCGCGGCTACAGCGGCGCGAATGACGCCCAGGGCGGTCCCATAGCCGGCCGTGGCCAGGGCGCCGGCATTGCAGTGGGTGAGGATGGAAGCCCCGTCGGGAATAAGCGGCTCACCGTGTTCCCCGATGCGGCGATTTATGGAGATGTCCTCATGGAGCATCAGCCGGGCCTCTTCTTCCAGCATGGCGGCGATTTCAGCGCCGGATAGGCCAGCGGCCCCCTCCAGCTTTCGCTCCATTCTTTCGAGGGCCCAGGAGAGATTCACCGCCGTGGGGCGGGCGCTGCGCAAGCGGGCGGCTATCTCCGCCAGCTGCTGCCGCAAGGCCGGCCCCGACAACCCTTCCGCGGCCAGATGCCGCGCCCCCAGGACCATGCCGAAGGCGGCGCTGAGGCCGATGGCCGGCGCCCCGCGCACCACCATTGCCCGGATGGCAGCAAATACCTCCGCAGCGCTGCGGCACTCCAGGTACGAGATCTGCCCCGGCAGAAGGCGCTGATCCAGTAAGAAGAGGGAACCATTGTCCCAGTATAGGGTGCGCAGCGGTTCAGGAGCCACGGCCGCCAACCTCCCCTTCAGGCGGCCAGGGCCCGCCGCTTTGGGAGCAGTGGCAGTCTCTTTCCGCTTTAACGGCGACGGCGGCTTCCAAAAGGAGCCGATCCAGCGCCTCCTTGCCCCGCTCCACCGCTTCAATAACCTCGTCCTGGTTCAACGGAGCGGCGGCGATGCCGGCGGCATAATTGGACACCAGCGCAATGGTGGCATAGCAGAGACCCGCCTCCCGCGCCAGGATCACCTCGGGCACGTTGGTCATCCCCACGAGATCGGCGCCCCACTGGGCAAAAATCCTGATCTCTGCGGGCGTTTCGAAGCGGGGCCCCTCGGTGCAGACATAGCAGCCGCCGTCGAAAAGCGGCACCCCCAGCTCCTTTCCGGCCTGCAGGATGGCGCGGCGGATCTCCGGGCAGTAGGGCTCGGTCATGTCCACGTGGACCACGCCCTCCCTGCCCCCTTCGTAAAAGGTCTGCAGGCGGTTCTTGGTGAAGTCGATAAACTGGTCGATGACCACCTTGCTGCCAGGCGCCATTTCCCGCCGCATGGAACCCGTCGCCGCGGTGGAGATAACCGCGTCCACCTGCAGCTTCTTCAAGGCGGCAATGTTGGCCCGGTAATTCACCCTGTGCGGCGGGATGGCGTGGCCAGTGCCGTGGCGCGCCAGGAAATAGATCTCCCTGGTTTTGTAGTAGCCGTGGCTGAGGAGCGCCCTTCCGTAACCTGTTTCCACGACCAGCTCGCGGGGGTCTTCCAGGTAGGGGTTTCCGTAAACCCCCGACCCCCCGATAATGGCAATCTTCAATCCCTTGTCCAATACAGCTGCCTCCTCGCTGGGACTAGCGCCAGGTTTTTCATGGTTTAGTTTTATGACTTCGTGAACAGGAAGCTTAAATCCTGCCGTTCAGGCGGGTGATGAGAGGGCCTATTTTTTCTGCTCCATGAGCTTGCGCGTGGTATGGAAGTAGCACTGGGCGCGGCCATCTTCTCCAAGCAGCCGGTAAACTACACCCAGCTCAAAGGCTATGAGCGGCTCATTGGGGTTGTTGCGGAAGGCTTTTTGCAGCGCCCTGATGGCATCCCTGTGCCGCCCCAGGTAGCTGTACGAACGCCCCAGGTAGAGCTCTATTTCCCAGTCATCACCGGTCAGCTCAGAGGCCTTCTCAAAGGCCTCCGCCGCCTCCTTGTGGCGGCGCAGGTTGTAGTATGTTGCCGCCAGGTTGAACCAGGCCTCTTTCAACTCGGGATCCTCGGCCACGGCCCGCTTGAAGTAATGCTCCGCCTGTAGGTAATCTTCTTTCTGCGCCAGGATGATGCCCAGCGTGTTCAGGGCCAGGGCACGGATGAACCTGTTCTGATCCAGCGCCAGGACCAGCTTCAGCTCCCGGAAGGCTTCCTCCACCTTGCCCAGCTGGGCGCTGGAGAGGCCGAGGCAGATATGCCCCACCAGCAGGTCGGGTTCGTCCTCCACCACCTTTTTAAATTCCTCCACCGCTTCTTTGAGCATGGCCAGCTCCCAGAAGCCCAGGCCGCGCCGGAAAGCATTGGCCGCAATTTCGCTCATTGCCGGTTCCTGCGCCTCTTCTCCCGCCGGCGGAGCGGCAAACTTTTCCTCGGCGGCCGGGGATGCCGGGGCGGCAGCTCCAGCCTCGCCTTCGATGCCGTCGTCCTCAAGATCTTCAAGGAAACCCGGGGGCAGCGTATCCGGCAGGGTCAGCCCAAAGCGCTCCTGGATTTCGGTGACGCGCTCCTCAAATTTTAGCCAGTACTGCACGCACTTGTCCATGGTTTTGCGCAGTGAAAGAAGCGTCTCAATTAATTTTTCACGCTGCTTCGGGTTGTTCGATTCGCCCAGCTCCTTTTCAATGGCGTCCAGGGCTTCGAAAATGGCAGTAAACGTGGCGAACATATCCGACCCCCTGTTTGCTTCTTTTACCAAGGCATTGATCCGGAGGGCGGGCGCGGAGGATAGTTGCCCTCAAAAGTTCATTATCAACGGGTGTCAACGGCCAGTGAAAATGTCACCCTAAAAATGCTTGAAATGGACTGAGAAAATGTCACCCCTTTAGTTATGTTTTGAAGCGTATCTTCGGAGATATCGTTCTTTGACATACAAATCTGTTTC
>JAAZIN010000107.1 GCA_012800855.1 Bacillota bacterium | reverse complement strand
GTGAACTCGGGAGAGAGGCGCACCGTTTCCAGCAGCCCGCCTTCGCCTTTTTCTTCGATCATGGAGATTCACTCCCGCCGCCGGCGAAAGAAATAGCCGCACCGGCTTAAGATGCGGCCAATGTAAAAACGCAAAATTCATGCCTGCTACTTTTTATTGTTCCGGTTTTTCTTCGTGCTCTTCGCGGCGTTCTTCGCCGCTGCCGCCGCTTTCCCGCGGCTCCTCCACGCTTCCGAAAAATTCCGGTGCCGAAGCCATATTTTCCTCTTCGGTGACCATCCCCATTTGGCTGCGGAGATAGCGGAAGAAAACCCATTCCGCCACCCCGATGACGGCTGCCGTGGCCAGGATTCCGCCGGCGCCGATATCCTGGCGGACGAAGGGTTCAGCCAGCACCAGGATGACGGCGGCGATAATAAAGTTGGCAATGGCGGCCGGCAATGCCCCGAAGCGCGGCAGCAGGTAGCGATCACCGGCAAAATAGAGCACCAGGGTGACGACCAGGGCAATGAGCAAAGTGCTGCCCATGGGCACGGCGGGGACCAGGAGATAGCCGAGAAAGATCATCGTAATGGCAGCGATGTAAATAAATTTAATGATCAAGGGCCGGATGTGTTCCAAGGGTTCACCCCCTTTCTCCATCATTACTTTTCCCTGGAAAAGCGGCAATCATGCACAAAATAACCAGTGCGCCCGCCTGGCGAGGCAGGATGAAATTGGTATATGTCGAATAAATACTGGCACAATACCTTTAAAAGGGGTGTCATGGCCATGTCCCGTGAAGAAATTGGCCGCGTGAAGCATTATTACAGCAAAATTTCCGTGGCCATAATCGAGTTGTCCGCTCCCGTGAAAGTGGGGGAAAGGATTACCATTGTTGGGCCAAAAACCGAATTCACCCAGGAAATAAGCTCCATGCAGGTGGAGCATAAAAACATTAGCTCTGCACAGCCCGGCGACCTTGTGGGGTTGAAGGTGATTGACAAGGTCAGGGAAGGCGATCGCGTCTTCCGTTTGGATGAGTAGAGGGAACTTTCTTTCTGAAAAGAGGATTTATGCTTGTTTTAACGAAAACTTAATGCAGTATGTTATAATATTCACAACATCAATAGGGCAAAGGCAGGTGTAATGGTCAATGTTGATTGTGGGCGAGAAGATTAATACCAGTCGGAAAGCAGTCAAAGAAGCAGTTGCCAGGGAGGATGCGGCTTACATCCGCCAGCTGGCTCGCCGCCAGCATGAAGCCGGGGCCCATTACATCGACGTGAATTGCGGCACCTTCGTCCAGAATGAGCCCGAGCTTTTAAGCTGGATGGTCCGGGAAGTCCAGGACGAACTCGGCGGCCTGCCTCTTTGCATCGACAGCCCCAACCCCGTTGCCGTGGAAGCGGCGCTTAAAGTGCACCAGGGCACGGCCATGCTGAACTCCATCACCGGGGAGAAGGAGCGCTACGAGGCCCTCGAGCCGCTGGTGCTAAAGTACGGCTGCAAGATCGTCGTTCTTACCATGGACGATGAATTTGGCATTCCCCCGGATGCGGCCACCCGCTTTAACATTGCCGTCCGCCTCATCGAGAGGCTGGCCTCCAAGGGAGTGAAATATGACGATATTTACGTTGACCCCTTGATCCAGCCCATCAGCGTGGACAGCAAAAACGGGCTTGCCGCCGCGGAGACCATCCGCCTGGTACGGGAGCGCTTCCCCGAGGTTCACTTTATCTGCGGGCTGAGCAATATCTCCTTCGGCCTGCCGGAGCGGAAGCTGCTCAACCAGGCTTACATGGTCATCTGCGCCACTTACGGCCTCGATGCGGTCATCCTTGACCCGGAAGATAAGAAAATGATGGCCCTTATTTACGCCACCGAGGCGCTCCTGAACCGCGATCCTTACTGCGCCAATTACCTGAAGGCCTACCGCAAGGGCATTCTCAAGGAATAAACAGCGTCACGCTTGACGCGGGGCTGAAGACGCCATTTCGGCGGGCAAGGGAATTCACGTTAGGGGCTGTTCCAAAAGCCTGGAACAGCCCCTTATGCTTGCTTTCACAGGGCAGTTCTGGGACGCCAGGGACGTACCTTTCCGTCCCATAGGAAAAGTTTAAGGACCGGTGCAGGGGCGGGCTTCCACGCCCGCCGTTGAGATACCCCTTTTGGCATCTTTGCCGCCGTGCTGATGGATGTATTGGCCGTTTTGCCTTCGGGCGAGCATGCCCCCGCATCATTAAAGGGCTGCTCCTACTCGCGTACGATTCATGGGCGTGCAGGAGATCACCTGATTAGGATTTATCGAGTGAGCGAAGCAGTTGCTCTTTCAGGCGGGCCAGTTCGGGAGAGAAGTCGGCGGCAAGGCTTTCCCGCTGCTTCTTCCACCAGTTGGATCGCTTAAGGTTCACTCCGGCCAGGGCCGTGCCGCTGATGCCTTCCTGCACCAGCTCATGGAGAAGCTGCTGCCGGTATTGTCCCGCTTTCACCGCGCGGCGCAGTTTCCGCAGCTGTTCGCGGTAGCCGCGGCTAATCTCCTCCAGCTTTTTAACCGGCTCCTCTTCCTGGCGGGGGCGATAATGGCGGTAGGCGAAAAGAATTTCATCCAAGTTGTCAAGGTCCATCGAGGAGATGATCTTCTCCAGGAAAGTCCATTCCGCTGCCTCCCGGACGCCGGCGGGATAGCGTTCCATGGTTTCGATGACCTTGTCCAGCGTCGCTGTCTTTTTTAAAAAGGAGTCCGCCAGCAAGGAGGAGGCTTTAATATAGCTTTCGTGCTCCGGCGGGGGGCCGGAGGCGGCAATCTCTTTCATCTTTGCCAGGTCGGCGGTCCGCTCCATGGCCAGCTCCAGCGACGATTTAATTTTTTCCATTCTTTTCTTCACCCCGCCATGTATGATATCATATTATCAAAACTGATGCCATGGAGGAACTGGTATGCGCTTGAGCGATCACTTTTATGCCTATTTCTGGCAGGGATATGGCAACAATTGCAACAGCTATATATACCGTGGGGCGAAGACGGTGCTCATTGATCCCGGCCATATTGTCAATGAGGCGGGGGAGAGATGTTTTGACATTTTAACTCGCTCCATGGCCGCCGACGGGATCAGGCTCGAGAATATCGAGCTCATCTTGTGCACTCACGGGCATCCCGATCACGTGGAGGCGGCGGGGCTGATCCGCGAGCGCAGCGGCGCCCGCCTGGCCATTCACCGCGAGGATGCCTTCTTCCTGGAGGGCCTGGAGCAGCGCCTTGCTGCCAGGGGCCTGGCCCAAAAGGTCTCGCTGACGCCGGATTTCTACCTGCAGGCGGGCGATCTCCACATAGAGCAGCCGGAGGGGGGCGCCGACACCATCCGCGTCCTGCACACCCCCGGCCACTCGCCGGGCGCCCTCTGCTTTTACTTCCCCGGGGAGAAGGTCCTTGTCACCGGCGATACCGTTTTCCACAGCAGCATCGGGCGTTCCGATCTTCCCGGCGGGAATCTGGCGGCCTTGGAACGCAGCATTGCTTCCCTGGCCCGCCTGGAGGAGGTGGAGCTTCTCCTGCCCGGCCACATGGGCCCCATCCAGGGAGCGGAGAACATCCGCCGCAATTTTGAACTGGTGCAACGCATGTTCTTCGGCTAAGCGCAGCTGCCGCTATTGGGGTGCAACCAGCTAAAGGGAGCTGCTTACTGGGCAGTTCTTGCTTCTCTACACGTCCTTTATTCCCCTCCAAGATCGTAGGAGCGGGTTTCCATGCCCGCCCGCCACGGCCCGCCACGGGGTTTTGCCTCCGCAGCGTCTTCCGCATTTAAGGAAGGCGCTCCTGCCGTTTAGGGGATAAAAAATTTCCTTTAGAAAAAAATAAAGTTAAACAAACGGCAGCTAAAAGGAGTCTGGGATGATGAAGCGCTATGGCTATCTTTTTTGGGGTGTCCTTTCCGGCCTGGTGGGGGCCCTGGCGGGCTCCTTCATTCTGTGGGGTGCCTGGCAGCTGCCCACATTGGGCCTTCTTCTGACCAGGGTCAGCCTCCTGTACGGCTTTGCCGCGCTGCTGATCCTTGGCGCCCTGGGCGGCCTGCTTTATGCCGCCGTGATCCGGGAGCGCCGCTTTAGGCTCTACGCCGCCGTCCTCTCGGGGGCCATCCTCGGCTTGCTGCTCTGGATCGCCGGTCCCCTACTGCTGGTGCCGGCAGCCCTGGGTCTGCCTCCTCTAGCCGCCGGTCCCCTGGACAACTGGATGGCCCTGGTGGCTTTTGCTTTTTACGGGATTATCACCGCCCTTCTCTACGGTCCTCTCAGCACGGCGCAATCCCCGATGCGGGTCTACTACGCCGCCGGGCTGCTGCTCATCGCCGGGCTGCTTACCCCTTTTCTGTTGCGGGCGGCGGTGAGCACCGATCCCCAGGCGCTGGAGCTCCCGCCGGGATACCGCGCCGAGGTGATTGCGAAGGGCTTTACCTATCCCACCTCCATGGCCATAGATGCCGCCGGCGATATTTACGTGGCCGAATCGGGCTACGCCTACGGGCCCAAGGAGACAGAGGCCCGGGTGCTACGAGTCTCTCCCAGCGGGGCCATCCGCGAGGTGGCCGGCGGCTTTAACGGCCCCCTGAACGGGCTGGCCCTGCGGGAGGGGAAGCTCTACATTTCTCACCGCGGCAAGATCACCGCCTTCGACCTGGAAAGCAACGAGAGGGAAGACCTGGTTGCCGGGCTGCCGTCTCTGGGCGATCACCAGAACAACGATCTTCTCTTCGGTCCCGACGGGGCCCTCTATTTTGGGCAGGGCTCGGCCACCAATGCCGGCGTGGTCGGCTCCGACAACTTTGTCTACGCCTGGGCCGACCGCTACCCCAGGTTTCACGATTTTCCCTCCCGCGATTTTATCCTCACGGGGGAGAACTATTCCACCCTCGACCTGAGCACGCCTGAGCCCTCGGATAAGAAGACCACCGGCGCCTTCGCGCCCTTCGGTGTGAGCCGCCGGAAGGGGGAGAAGGTGAAGTCTACCGTGCCCGCCAGCGCCGCCATCCACCGCCTCGACCTGGAGAGCAAAAAACTGAGCGTTTATGCCGACGGCCTGCGCAACCCCTACGGCCTGGCCATGGATGATGAGGGAAACATTTACGCCACCAACCTCGGCTATGACGACCGTGGCGCCAGGGCGGTGAAAAACTCCCCCGACTGGGTGGTGAAGGTGAAAAAGGGAGCCTGGTACGGCTGGCCCGATTTTGCCGGGCAGCTTCCCCTGACCGAGCCGGTCTTTGAATCCGACAGGGGGATTAACCGCCGCCCCCTCATTGTGGATCCCCCGCCCGTGGAGCCGCCCCTGGCCACGCTGCCGCCCCACTATTCGCCGATGAAGCTGGCCTGGGCTCCCAAGCAGTTCCCGCAAAAAGGGCTCTTCGTAGCCATTTTTGGCGATGGCCAGCCCCTCACGGAAAACCTCCAGGAACTCGTTCCCACCGGGGTCATCAATATCGATCCCAAGAGCGGCAAGTACGACTGGTTTGTCAAGAACAAGAATCAGCCGCGTGCGGGGCGGGCCGGCGGCGGCTTCAAGAGGCTCATCGATGTCAAGTTCAGCCCCGACGGCAAGGAGCTGTACCTGCTTGACTTCGGCGTGATGGAGTTTACCGGCATGGCCCCCAATGCCATCCCCGGCACCGGCGTTCTCTGGAAGATCAGCCCTGCCGGCTAGCCCCGCGGCAGCGGCGCAGCAGCCAACCCGCAGGAGGGGGAAGGCACCTTCCTGCCCGGGAGAAGGAATTTGAGCCTCGATCGGAGAATATTTCTTGCGGTCCGATTACATAATTATAACCTGCAGGACTGGCAAACCATCCTACACTGCCTGATACATGCATTCTCCTATAATGAACGACGCCGGTAAATAGATTGGGAAAGAGGTAAAAAAGATGAGCAAGTTTAACCATGGGCGGGAGCTTTTTCGCCGCTACGGGGGCAATCCCATTCTCTCTCCGGAGCGCTGGCCTTATCTCGCCAATTCCACGTTCAACCCGGGGGCGGTGCGTCATAACGGCGAGACCTGGCTGCTGGTGCGGGTTGAGGATATGCGCGGCTTTTCTCACCTCACCTTCGCCCGCAGCAAGGACGGCATCACCAACTGGCAGATTGATGAGGAGCCCACGCTCGTGCCCGACCCCGTTTACAACGAGGAGCAGTGGGGGATTGAAGACCCCCGCATTGTCTGGCTGCCCGAGCGTGAGGAGTTCGCCGTGACCTATGTTTCTTTTTCCAAGGATGGGCCCATGGTTTCCCTGGCCCTCTCCCGGGACCTGCGCCATTTTGTCCGCAAGGGAGCCATGCTGCCGCCGGAAGACAAGGATGCTTCCCTCTTCCCCCGCCTGATCAAGGACCGCTATGTCCTCATCCACCGTCCTATCATCAGGGGCGAAGCCCACATCTGGATTGCCTTTTCGCCTGACTTGAGATACTGGGGGGATCACAAGATTCTCATACCCGTCCGTCCCGGCTGGTGGGACAGCACCCGCGTCGGCCTGGGCCCGCCGCCCATAGAGACTCCGGAGGGCTGGCTCATCATCTACCACGGGGTGCGGATGACCGTCTCCGGCGCCCTCTACCGCGTCGGCCTGGCTCTCCTCGACCTGGAGGAGCCGTGGAAAATAATCCGGCGCAGCGACGAGTGGGTCTTCGGCCCCCGCGAGCCGTACGAGCGCGTGGGTGACGTGCCCGGGGTGACTTTCCCCACGGGAGCGGTGTTGAATGAAGATACCGGGGAGCTCATGCTCTACTACGGCGCCGCCGACACCACGGTCTGCCTGGCCACGGCCCGCCTGGACGAGGTCCTGGACTATCTCCTGCACGAGGCCGACGGGTAAGGTAAAATGCCAGCATCCAGCAGGATGAAAATAGCGATGTTGTCTCCTATCGCCTGGCGCACTCCGCCCCGCCACTATGGGCCCTGGGAGCAGGTGGTGAGCTGGCTCACCGAAGGCCTGGTCAAGGAGGGGCTGGAGGTAACCCTCTACGCCACGGCGGATTCGCATACTTCCGCTCGCCTGCGTGCCGTGGCCCCGCGCCCTTATTCCGAGGACCCGTCACTTGATCCCAAGGTTTGGGAATGCCTGCATATAGCCGCCCTCTTTGAGGAGGCGGAGCAATATGACCTAATCCACAACCATTTCGACTTCCTGCCGCTGACCTACACGGGCCTGGTGCGCACCCCGGTGGTGACCACCATCCACGGCTTCTCCTCGCCCAAGATCCTTCCCGTGTACAGGAAGTACAACCGGCGGGTGCATTATGTCTCCATCAGCAACGCCGACCGCGACCCCGGCCTCGACTACTGCGCCACCGTCTATCACGGCATCCCGGTGGAGCAGTACCCTTTCTGCGCCGAGCCGGGGCGCTACCTGCTCTTCTTCGGGCGGATCCACCATGACAAGGGCGTGGCCGAGGCCATCGCCCTGGCCCGCCGTGCCGGCATGCCGCTCATCATCGCGGGGATAATACAGGATCGCGATTACTTTGAGCGCCTGGTGGCGCCGTCACTGGATGATGACCGGATCAAGTACATCGGGCCGGTGGGCCCCGCCGAGAAGGGCGCCCTTCTGGGGGGCGCCGCCGCCCTGCTGCACCTGATTAATTTCAACGAGCCCTTTGGCTTAAGCGTGATCGAGGCCATGGCCTGCGGAACACCGGTGATCGCCTGTCGTCACGGCTCCATGCCGGAGCTGATTCGTGACGGGGAGACCGGCTTCCTGGTGGAGACGGCGGAGGAGGCGTTCGGCTGCCTCCGCCGTCTCAAGGAGCTGTCGCGGCGCCGCTGCCGCAGCTGGGTGGAGGAGAACTTCACCGTGGAGAAGATGGTGAAGGGCTATCTCGAGGTCTATCGGCAGGTCTTGGAAAAATATAATTAGGAAAGGTTAAGTATAGAAGAAGTGGTAATATAGTAGCGAGGTGTTAAAATGTATCTAGGCAATCTGTTCAAGCCGCTGAAGGTGGCCTTCATCTCCACCTACCCGCCGCGCCGCTGCGGCATCGCCACCTACACGGCCGATCTGACGGCGAGCTTCCGGCAGCTGTACGGCGGGAACAGCCAGGCTGATGATGCCCATATCTTTGAAGTGGTGGCCCTGGACAACATGCCGCAGGGGTACCGCTACGGGCAGGAAGTGAGCTTCCAGATACGCGACCAGCACCGCGGCGACTACCAGCGCGCCGCCGACTATCTCAATGTCTCGCCTGTGGACGTGGTCTGCCTGCAGCACGAGTTCGGCATCTTTGGCGGGGAGGACGGCAGCTACATCATCCACCTGCTGCGCCGCCTGAAGAGGCCGGTGGTGACTACTTTCCACACCGTTCTCGCCGAGCCCACTGCCGGGCAGAAGAGAACCCTCACCCGCATTGCCGAACTCTCCACCCTGGTAGTGGTGCAGGCGCAGATGGCGGTGCAACTCCTGGAGGAGGTTTACGGCATTCCTCCCTCCAAGATCGTCATGATCCCCCACGGGGCGCCCGATGTCCCCTTCCTCGATTCTACCTTTTACAAGGAAAGGTTCCAGGCCGAGGGGCGGACCCTCCTTCTCACCTTCGGCTTGCTCGGCCCCAACAAGGGGATTGAATATGCCATTGCCGCCATGGAGAAGGTGGCGGCCAGGTTCCCGGAGGTGCTTTATATAATCCTCGGGGCGACGCACCCCGAGATAAAGCGCCGCTACGGCGAGAAGTACCGCCACCAACTGGAGCAGCTGGTCCGGGAAAAGGGTCTCCAGGAGCATATTGTCTTTTACAACCAGTACGTGAGCTTGGAACGGCTCATCGAGTTTCTCGTGGCCACCGACATATACCTGACTCCCTATGTAAACAAGGATCAGATCACCTCGGGCACGCTGGCCTACGCCCTTGCCTGCGGCAAGGTCATTGTCTCCACGCCTTACTGGTACGCCCAGGAGCTGCTGGCCGAGGGGCGCGGCTGCCTGGTACCCTTCCGCGACAGCGCGGCCCTGGCCGACTGCCTCATAGGCCTGCTCCAGGATCGGGAGCTGTGCCATCGCATGCGTACGCTTGCCTACCGCTACGGGAGGAAGATGATCTGGCCCGAGGTGGCGCGCAGCTACGCCGGCGCCTTTGAAAAGGCGGTGAGTGAATACAGCAGCCAGGCCAAGGCCTCGGTGCAGAGCCTGGCCGTAACCGAAAGCGCCGTTATGCCCGAAATCAAGCTGGATCACCTGAGGACGCTCACCGACGATACCGGCATCTTCCAGCATGCCCTCTACACGGTGCCCGACCGGACGCACGGCTACTGCACCGACGACAACGCCCGGGCGCTGCTTGTCACGGCGATGAACTGGCGCCTCTTCAAGGAAGAGAGCATCCTGCCCCTTTTCCGAACCTACCTCAGCTTCCTCCTTTACGCCTTTAACGCGAAGAAAGGGCGGATGCGCAACTTCATGTCCTATCAGCGCCAGTGGCAGGAGGAGATGGGCTCCGAGGACAGCCACGGGCGCAGCATCTGGGCCCTGGGCTACACCGTGGCCTATCCTCCCGAGGATTCGCTTATCGGCCTGGTGACGCGCCTCTTCAAGCAATGCCTCGTGCAGGTGCCTAACTTCACCTCGCCCCGCGCCTGGGCCTTTGCCGCCATCGGCCTGTCCTATTACCTGAAGCGCTTTGAGGGGGACCTGGAGGCGCGCCGGCTGCTGGAGAAGCTGAGCGGGCGGCTCCACCGCCAGTTTGCCCAGTACGCCACGGCGGAGTGGTACTGGCTGGAAGAGGTCGTCACCTATGACAATGGCCGCATCCCGCAGGCCCTCATAGCTGCGGGAAGCTTCCTGCGCGATGAAGAGATCCTGCAAACAGGCCTCCGGGCCCTCGATTGGCTCATTTCCATACAGACCGACCCCGCCGGGGGGCATCTCTCCCTGGTAGGCAACAAGGGTTGGTACCGCCGCGGCGGGCAGAAAGCCCGCTTTGACCAGCAGCCCCTTGACGCGGCCGCCCTTGTTGACGCCTGCGCCCAGGCCTACCGGGCCACCGAAGAGCCCCGCTGGCTCATTGCCATGGACTGGGCCTTCAACTGGTTTTTCGGCAACAACGATATCCAACAGCCCCTCTATGATTTCAGCAGCGGAGGCTGCTGCGACGGTCTCACGCCCGACGGGGTCAACTTGAACCAGGGCGCCGAGTCGACGCTCTCCCTTTTGCTGGCCTTGCACCGCATGCACCTGGCCTCGCACCAGGGATACACCGCCATCAGTGAAGTGGCCGGCGCGGCCTCGCCGCAGCGGGAAAACAGCAGAACCAGTTGACTTGAGCAGAGATCAAGACAGGGAGTGAGCTTCATGTATGCCGTTATTCTGGCCGGCGGCAGCGGGACACGCCTCTGGCCGCTCAGCCGTGAGCAATACCCGAAGCAGTACCTCCTCCTGGGCGGCGGCAAGCGCAGCCTCTTCCAGGAGACCGTGGCCAGGGTGCTGCCGATGGTTCCGCCGGAACGGATCATCATTGTCACCCACGCGGAGCAGAAAGAAGAGATCCGACGCCAGCTTTGGGGCATGGATTTTGACCCCGATGCGGCGACCCTGCTCTGCGAGCCCCAATCGCTTAACACCGCCCCGGCCATCGGCATGGCCGCCTGGTACCTCGCCGGCCGCGGGGCGGGGGAGGAAATTATGGCCGTTCTCCCCTCTGACCACTTCATTCAAAAGGGGGAGGCCTATGCCAGGCTGCTGCAGCAGGGGGAGAAGGCTGCCCGCGCCTACGGCCTGGTCACCTTTGGCATTGCCCCCCACTACCCCGAGACCGGCTACGGCTACATCCTCCGCGGGCGGCGGCTCGATGAAAACACATTCCTGGTGGAGCGCTTCGTGGAGAAGCCGGACCGGGAGAAGGCCGCAGCCTACCTGGAAGATGGGCGCTACTCCTGGAACAGCGGCATGTTCATGTTCAAGGTGAGAGCGCTCATTGCCGCCTACCGCCGCCACCTGCCCGAGATGGCCTCCGCCCTTGACGAGATTGACTTCGCCAGGGCCGACTCCATTAGAGAGGCCTACGGCCGGATGACCCCGCTTTCCATTGACTACGGGATCATGGAGAAGGCGGAGGGGGTAGCGGTGATCCCCGCGGAGATCGGCTGGAGCGACGTGGGCAGCTTTGAAGCCTTCTACAAGATCTCCCCCCGGGGCAGCGACGGGAATTACTGCCGGGGGCGGACCTTCCTCATCGATACCCGCAACAGCCTGGTACTAGCCGAGTCGCGGCTGGTGGGGGCGGTGGGGCTGGAGAACATGGCCGTGGTGGAGACGGGCGACGCCTTGCTGGTCTGCCCGCTATGGCGCTCCCAGGAGGTGCGAAAGCTGGCCGAGGCGCTGGCGCAAAGCGGGGCGCCCGAATTTTCGCAGCACCGCACCGTCTACCGCCCCTGGGGGAGTTTTACCTCCCTGGAGGCGGGCGAGGGCTACCAGGTGAAGCGGCTCACCGTGGAGCCCGGAAAGCGCCTCAGCCTGCAGAGCCACCGCCACCGCTCGGAAAACTGGACCGTTGTCCGGGGGCGGGCGCTGGTTACGGTGGGGGAGAAGGAGCTGCTGCTGCAGAAGGGCGAAAGCGCCTTCATACCCGCCGGGGCGAAGCACCGCCTGGAAAACCCCGGCGGCGAGCTGCTGGAGGTGATCGAGGTGCAGCACGGCAGCTATCTTGGGGAAGATGACATCATCCGCTACGAAGACGATTTCGGCCGCACGGAGGCCTGCGAGGGGACAACCCCCGAGCAGTGCTACCGCCGGTGGCTGGAATGCCCGCGTCTGGATCCCGAAACGCGGCGCGAGCTGGAAGCCATGGCCGGCGACAGCGAAAAGATCGCCTGCTGCTTTGGCAGCGAGCTGGCCTTCGGCACGGGGGGGATGCGCGGCGTTATTGGCGCCGGCCTGAGCAGGATGAACCGCTACATCGTGCGGCGGGCCACGCAGGGGCTGGCCGACTACATCAACAGCCTGGGCCTGGAGCCGAAAGAGAAGAAGGTGGCCATCGCCTGCGACACGCGGCGCTACTCCTGTGAATTCGCCGAGGATGCCGCCCTGGTCCTGGCGGCCAACGGCATCACCGCACTTCTCTTTGACGGCGTCCGTCCCACGCCGGAGCTCTCCTTTGCCGTGCGCGAACTGGGCTGCGCCGCCGGGATTGTCATCACGGCCAGCCACAACCCGCCGCAGTACAACGGCTACAAAGTCTACGGTCCCGACGGCGGCCAGGCCGTCTCGCCGCTCATCGATGAAGTGGCGGCCGCCATCTCGAGGGTGGATCTTTTTGACGACGTGAAAATCGCCTCCCGGGAGGAGGCGGAGAGGGCGGAGCTGCTGCGGATTATCGGCCCGGAGGTGGACCGCTCCTACCGCGAGGCCATCCGGTCGCTTTCTCTTTACACGCCGCAGGCCAGGCTGAAGGTGGTCTACACGCCGCTGCACGGCACGGGGGCCGTTCATATTCCCCACCTGCTGCGCCAGTGCGGCTACGTGGACCTGGTCCTGGTGGAGGAGCAGATGGCGCCCGACCCCTCCTTCTGCACCGTGCCCGTTCCCAACCCCGAGGAGCCGGAGGCCTTTAAGCTGGCCCTGGAGCTGGCCCGCCGCGAAGAGGCGGATATCGTCCTGGCTACCGATCCCGACGGCGACCGCGTGGGCTGCGCCGTCCGCAGCGCCGATGGAAGCTACGTTCACCTTACCGGCAACCAGATCGGCGCCCTCCTGCTGGACTACATCCTGGCCGGGCTGGTGCGGAAGAAGGCCCTGCCGCCCAATGCAGCCATGGTCAAGACCATTGTGACCGGCGACCTGGGGCGGAAGGTGGCCGAGGCTTACGGCGTCAGGACCATCGAGACTCTCACCGGCTTCAAGTATATTGGCGAAAAAATTAAAGAATTTGAAGAGAGCGGTGAGTTCAGCTTTATCTTCGGCTACGAGGAGAGCTACGGTTTCCTCGCCGGCACCTACGCCCGGGACAAGGATGCCGTGGGGGCGGCCTGCCTTATTGCCGAGATGGCCGCTTTCCACAAGGAGAGGGGGCGCAGCCTGCTGCAGGCCCTGGAGGAGCTCTCCCGGAAGCACGGCTACTTCCGCGAGGACCTTGTCTCCATGGAGCTGGAGGACATGGAGAAGGCCGGCGAGATCATGCGCGCCTACAACGCGCTCCCCTCGGAGGTGGCGGGGGAGAGGGTCATCGAAAAGAGGGATTACGAGCAGGGCAAGAGCTGGGACCTCCTTACCGGAGAGGAGCGCCCCGTGGAGCTGCCCCGCTCCAAGGTTCTCTTCTACCGCCTGGAGAGCGGCGCCTGGTTCTGCATCCGCCCCTCGGGAACCGAGCCGAAAATAAAGCTCTATTTTTCCGTCAGCGCCGCCAGCGCCGCCGCGGCGGAGGCAAAGTTGAAATCGCTGAAAGAAGAGCTTCTCCAGCTGTCCGGGACCACGCTCCGGTGATTTTTTTCAAGCCATTCAATCAGGCAGGTGGAATTCTAATTTCTCACTTCTCGCCCCTTAACTGCGCACGTCCCCGGCGTCGTCCCCGCTGTCTTGCTTTGCACCGGCGCGATGGGCATCATTTCCAGGGAAAAAATTCTTGTAGACAAAAAGGGGCATTTATAGTATAGTATCGTTAAAAATGTTAAGGAAATGTTATCTCGCCTTAACAATTTTGCGGGGAAATTTGGCTTTTTAAGAAAGAGTTTCAGGATGGAGGTTGTGACACCATGGCCAGCTTAACCCTGAACAAAAGGAAGCCTCTAATCTCCCGCCTGAAACTCGCCTGCCGCTCCAGCGGGCTGATGAAGCTGCTGCGCCGGCTGAAGGGGAAAAAAATACCTTGGCCGCTCTATCTGGCCATCTCCTGTTTCTTCATGACAGGCCTTCTGCGATACCACCATTACCTCTGCTGCCACCTCTACGCGGTCCGCATGGACGGGGTTGAAATTGGGCTGGTGCGGGATCCCGAAGAGGTGGAGCTTTTTCTTGAGGACTTAACGGCAAAATGCAGCTCCCTGTATGGGATGGAGCTCTTTCCCAAGCAGAAGATTACCCTCTCCCGGGAATACCGCCCCGAGGCAGTGGAGAATTTCCCGAGAACCAGGGAGGCCTTGATGCAGCAGCTGAGATTCCTCACCGAGGCGTTCATGGTTACCGTTGACGGCGTCCCCGTGGCGCCGGTATCCACCATGGCGGAAGTGGATATGGTCGCTGAAGGAGTATGTTCCGCCTTCGTAAGCCAAAAAAGCGGGACCGACCTGCTGGAGGTGGAACTGCTCGAGGAAATCGGCAGTGAAAAATGCGTGGCCTCCCCGGAAGAGATATTTGACCCCGGCGAGATCGTGGCCCTGCTAACACGGAAGGGGAATGACGAGGAACTGTCCCGCCTGATGCTCGCCTCCCGCCTGGGCAGGAGCGGGACAGATGATGAGACCCTGCCGGCCGTGCACGTGAGGCACGTGGAAAAGATCACCGTGCAAGAGCGGATCCCATACACCACCAAGTACACCTACAGCAACAAAATGTACACCGGTGAAAGCAGGGTGGTATCGCCGGGCAAATACGGGTTAAAGGAAGTTACCTACCGGGTTACCTATGAAAACGGGGTGGAAAAGTCCAGGGAGGTTCTCTCTAACCGGGTCATCACTGAGCCCGAGCCCAAGGTGGTGGAACGGGGCACCTTGAAGAGGTTTGCCTGGCCTGTAGCCAGAGGCGGCCGCATCACCCAGTACTACCATGGCGGGCACAGGGGCCTGGATATCGCCGCGCCGCTTAACACGCCCATACTCGCCGCCGAAAGCGGAGTCGTGGTTATGGCGGGTTGGGGGAGCAGCCAGGGCAATTACATCGTAATTTACCACGGCGGCTACTACACCCTCTACCTGCACAACAACGTCAACCTGGTCTCCGCGGGGCAGAAAGTCTCCCGCGGGCAGGTCATTGCCCGCCTGGGCTCAACGGGGAATTCTACCGGGCCCCACCTGCACTTTGAAATCCGCCGCAGCAGCATCGGCCCCAACTGGGGCGGATGGTATGTCCACCCGGCCGTAAACCCGCTGCAATTTTACTAAAGGCGTGAAAAAGGGAATTTACGCCGGCCGCTTCTAGGCAGAAGCGGCTTTTTTAATTATTCCCCTGGTGATGCGCTGGCGCGGCTTCACCTGCGCCATCTCTGGAGGAGGGGAGCATCTTTCCGAGAATAAAAGCAATGGATTGAGTGAAAGAGGAGTGGAAGGATGAACTACCGCAAACTAGGCAAAACGGGGTTGACCGTTTCAGAAATCGGGTTTGGCGGGATTCCGCTGCAACGGATCACCCCGGATGAAGCAGTCGCCGTGGTTAGGGAGGCGTTGAGGCTGGGGATCAACTTCTTTGATTCCGCGCGGGGCTATACCGACAGCGAAGAGAAGCTTGGCCGCGCCCTGCAGGGAATCGCCCGGAAGGAAGAGGTCCTGGCCAGCAAGTCCAAGGCCCGGCGCAAGGAAGAGATAAAGCGAGATATTGAGACGAGCCTGCGCCATTTCAGGACGGAGTACCTGGATCTCTACCAGCTGCATGAGCTGCGCCCGGAGACAGTGGGAGAGATTATCTCCCCGGGGGGCGCCCTGGAGGGACTCCGGGAGGCGCAGCGGGAAGGGAAGGTGCGCTTCATCGGCATTACCGGCCACATTCCCTCCTTGCTGCTGGAACTGCTGCAGAAGGATAGCTTTGACACGGTGCAGTTCCCCTTCAACTACATTGAGCGTGATGCCCTCGCTGAACTGCTCCCCTTTGCCATCCGCCAGAATGTGGGCACCATCATCATGAAGCCGCTGGCCGGCGGGGTCTTCAGTGATCCCGCGGCCGCGCTGAAGTTTATCCTCAAGCATGACATCTCTACGGCCATTCCGGGGATGCAGGACCCTGCCGAGGTGAAGCAGAACGCATCAGCATCGGGGATTGGGCTTACCGCGGCCGAAGAGGAGCGGCTGCGCGGCGAGGCAGAGCACATCGGGAGGCGCTTCTGCCGGCGCTGCGCTTATTGCCTGCCCTGCCCGCAGGGCATTGATATTCCCATGCAGCTGATCCTGAAGCGCTACTCTGAAGGCTACGGCCTCCACCAGTGGGCCCTGGAGCGCTATCTTGCCCAGGAGGCGAAGTCCTCGGACTGCCTGGAATGCGGTGAATGCGAGGAGAAATGCCCCTACAAGCTGCCCATCCGCGAACTGCTGCAGGAATGCCGCCGCCTTTTCGAAGGATAGGGCAAGGCATAACAATAACGCAAAAGGAAAATGATAAAAGAGAAAACTGTCACCCGTTCCTGCAGTAGTAGAACCTTGGAAAAGGAGGAGCAGCCTTGGCAGAGACCACAGTGAGAGAACAGAGGGAACAGCACAGTCCCAGCAGCACCAACCGTTTCAAGCATCTCCTTTCCCCCGGCCGCATCGGCAAGATGACTGTTCGCAATCGCATGGTCATGCCTCCCATGGGCACGAACTACGCCTCAGGAGACGGCTTTGTTACGGAGCGCCTTATCCGCTACTACGAGGCGCGCGCTGAGGGGGGCACCGGCCTGATCATCGTCGAGGTGGCCGCGGTGGCTCCCGAGGGCAAGGCCACCACGCACCAGATCGGCATCTGGGCCGACAAGTTCATCCCCGGGCTGCGCCAGCTGGCCGAAGCCATCAAGAAGCATGGCGCCCGGGCGGCTGTACAGCTCCATCATGCCGGGCGGCAGACCACCTTTAAAACCATTGGCTGCCAGCCGGTGGCCCCCTCGGAGATCCCCTGTCCCGTCTGCCGGGATATGCCCCGCGCCCTTACCGTGGAGGAGATCAGGGGCATTGTGGAAGCTTTCGGCCATGCCGCCCGCCGCGCCCGCGAGGCGGGCTTTGACGCCGTGGAGATTCACGGGACCCACGGCTACCTGGTTAACCAGTTCCTCTCGCCTTATAGCAACAAGCGCACCGATGAGTACGGCGGCTCGCCCGCCGGGCGCCGCCGCTTCCCCATGGAGGTTTACGAGGCCGTGCGCGCCGCCGTGGGCGACGATTTCCCGGTCATCTTCCGGATGAATGCCGATGAAGGCGTGGAGGGGGGGATCACCCCTGAAGAAGCCCGTGAATTTGCCGGGCTCCTGGAGAAGGCCGGCGTCGACGCCCTCCATGTTTCCGGGGGCGTCTACGGTTCGCCCCTGCCCATCATCTCCACCATGTATGAGGCCGACTCGCCGCTCCCGCGCTATGCCAGCGATATCAGGGCCCGGGTAACCATTCCCGTAATCGCCGTGGGCAAGATCCATGATCCCGAGGTGGGAGAGGAGCTTATTGCCGGCGGGAAAGCTGACTTTGTCTCGCTGGGCCGGGCGCTGATCACCGATTCCCATTTTGCCAAGAAAGTTGAGCTGGGGCAGGTTAAAAACATCCGCAAGTGCATCGAGTGCAACCAGCTCTGCATAGACCCGCTGCTGGTTCAAGGCCAGCCGGTGAGCTGCATTTACAATGCCCGGGCCGGCCGGGAGTACGAGTTCCCTCTGGTCAAGGCCCGCCGCAGCAAAAAGGTGGTCGTTGTGGGCGGCGGTCCCGCGGGGCTGGAGGCGGCCCGCGTGGCCCGGGAAAGAGGGCACCAGGTGATCCTCTTCGAGCGCTCCTCCCAGCTGGGCGGGCAGGGGCGCCTCGCCCTTAAGCCGCCGCACAAGGAGCGCTTTGGCGAGATCCTGCGCTACCTCATCTACCGCGTGGAGACGCTGGACGTGGATATCCGCCTGAACACCACCGCCACCGAGGAGGCGATCATGCGAGAAAGGCCCGATGCCGTCATCCTGGCCACGGGAGCGGTGCCCTACATTCCCGCGCTGCCCGGCATCGATCCCCGGCATGCCATTACCGCCTGGGATGTGCTGGAGGAGAAGGCCCGCCCCGGCAAGCGCGTGGCCATAATCGGCGGCGGGCTGGTGGGCTGCGAGACGGCGGCCTACCTTGCCCAGGAGGAGGGCCGCCACATAATCATCCTGGAGCTGCAGGAGGAGCTTGCTCCCGACCAGAGCCCCTCCCTGCGCGGCGAGCTGCTGAAGCGGCTCTATGAAAACCCGGCCATCGAGATACGCACGTCTACGGAGGTTCTTTCCATCGGCGAGAAATCCCTGGCGCTCCGCAGCCGCGGGCAGGATTCGGTCATCGAGGACCTTGACACCATCATTATCGCCGCCGGCGCCCAGCCCTATAACCCCCTGGAGGGGATCCTCAAGCCCATCATGAACGAGGTCTATGCCGTCGGCGACTGCGACCGCCCCCGCAAGGCCGCGGAGGCGATACACGAAGCCTTCCAGGTGGCCTACCGACTCTAAACCGACCGGAGGCTGCTGCCAAGGGGCCGCCTCCAGCTTTCATCCGGAGCTCATTTGCTGAGGCGGGCTTCCATGCCCGCCGTTCTAATTGGACGGCTCTTATAAGTCCCCCTTTTTAAAGGGGGACTTGGAAATTTAAGGGGATTAACTTTTTGCACGTCCCGGCTCCTCTTTCCAAGGGGGGCGTTTTATTAGGGACAGTCCTTGGCCGGCCCCGGCCCCGCAAAGGCAGGGCTTTTTTTGACGAAACCGCTTTCCCGATCTATAATGGATCCGGCCCCGCGCATGGGGCCATCTTTATTCCGCATGGGAGAGCGCGAGGGGAGGAAGCCATGTCCCTGCTGGTCCTATCCGGAGTAGGGAAGTCCTTCGGGGCGCAGGAAGTCCTCGTGGATGTCTCGCTGCAGCTGCAGCCCGGCGACAAGGCGGGGATCATCGGGCCCAACGGAGCCGGGAAGAGCACCTTGCTGAAGATCATCGCCGGGCTGCTGGAACCGGACAGGGGCACGGTCAGCCTGGCCCGGGGCACCCGGGTGGGCTACCTGCCCCAGGAGCCCGGCAGGGAGGCGCGGGGGACTTTGCGAAGCCACCTGGAAAGCTCCTTCCGACCGCTGCTCGAGCTTAAGGAGAAGATCGCCTCCCTGGAGGAGGAGATCGCCTCCCGGGCCCGCACCGATGCCGGGGAGCTCGCGCCGCTGCTGGAGCGCTACGGGGAATACAGGCGCCGCTTCGAGGACGAAGGGGGCTATCTTGTCGAAAGCCGCATCAGCGCGGTGGCCGGAGGGCTCGGCTTCGCGCCGGAGGACCTGGAGCGCGACATGGCCCATCTCAGCGGCGGCGAGAAAACCAGGGCCAACCTGGCGGCGCTGCTGCTGCGCGATCCCGATCTGCTCCTGATGGACGAGCCCACAAACTACCTCGACTTCGACGGCTTGAACTGGCTGGAAAGATACCTGGCCGGTTCGCGATGCACCATCCTAGTCGTCTCCCACGACCGCTTCTTCCTTGACCGGGTCGTCTCGCAGATTTTTGCCCTGGAGGGGCGGCGGCTCTACGGCTACCGCAGCAATTACAGCGCCTACCGGGAGAAGCATGAGGTCCTCAGAAAGAGCCGTGAACGCGCTTACCGGGAACAGCGGCAGCTGATTGAGCGCACTGAAAAGCTGATCCGCGAATCCAAGGCCGACGAGCGCTCCAAGCGCCAGGCCCGCAGCCGCCAGAAAATGCTGGAGCGGCTGGAGTTGGTGGAGAGGATGCCGGAGGAGGAGAGCTTCCGCCTGGATCTTGATTATGCCGGGCGCAGCGGCCAGCAGGTGGTTGTTTTTGAAGATGTGGGCAAATCCTACGGCAGCCGGGAGCTCTTTAGCGGGCTTAATTTCCAGATCCGCTGGGGCGACCGCGTCGCCCTGGTGGGGCCCAACGGGGCCGGGAAAAGCACCCTGCTTAAGCTGATTGCCGGCGAAGAGCGGCCCTCCGGGGGGCGGGTGCGTCTGGGTCCGGCGGTCAAGGTGGTCTACTTTGCCCAGGAGCAGGAGCAGCTCCATCCCCAGCGCACCGTGCTGGAGGAGATTGTTGCCTCTTCCGATCTTGACCTGAAACAGGCGCGCAGCCATCTCGGCCGCTACCTCTTCCGCGGCGAGGATGTCTTCAAGAAAGTGGCCTCCTTGAGCGGCGGCGAGAAAAGCCGCCTGGCCCTGGCCCGCCTGGCCCTGCACAGCGGCAACTGCCTCCTGATGGACGAGCCCACCAGCCACCTGGACCTGCCCGCACTTGAGGAGCTGGAGGCGGTGCTGCGCCGCTACCCGGGCACCCTCATTGTTGTCTCCCACGACCGCTACTTTCTAAGAGGCCTGGTCAACCGCGTCTTTGAACTCCACCAGGGCCGCCTGGAGATTTTCGAGGGCAGTTTCCAGGAATACCTGGAAAGCAGGGAGAGCGAGCCGGCGCCCGCAGGCGGTGATGCCGTCAAAAAGGATGAAACCCGGAAAAGGCAGGCCCAGCTGGAGCAGCGCCGCCGCCGGGAGCAGGAGCGCCGCGCGAGGAAACTCCGCGAGGAGCAGCAGCGCCTGGAAGATGAGATCCATGCCGCCGAGCTCCTCGTCGCCCGCCACGAGGCCACGCTCTCCAATCCCGACGAATACGGCGACTACAACCGCCTCCTCGAGCTGAGCGAGGCGCTGAACGCCGCCAGGGAAAGGCTGGCCGAACTGCTCCAGCAGTGGGAAGAGGTGAGCTCCCAGCTGGAGCAGCTGGAAGCCGACTCCCAGATCCATTATTAATGGAAAATTACCCGATTTGCCAGTGGGACACTAGGGACGTACCTATTTGTCCCACTTCTTTCACGGGAGAAGACGAACCCCGCAATATATGCCGGTTTCTGCTCTCCGGCAATGTTCCCACTTCTAACTTCTCACTTCACAATCAGCTTCCACGCACGCCCGCCTAATCCCATCCCCGCCAGTTGCAGGGAAAAGCTTGTAGTTTCACCCAGGCTGTGAAAACCAGGCATGCCCGGCCCGGGCCAGATTGGTCCGGTACTTTGCCGTACGACCTCCGACTTCTGACCTCTAATAAGCGTAGACATAATGGTAGTGCTGGCCTCGCTTTGCAATGACGTGGGTTATAATGGGAAAACCATTAAAGAGCCACATACAAAGGAGGCCAGTACAATGGATTATACCACGTTTGTAGGGATGGATG
>JAAZIN010000106.1 GCA_012800855.1 Bacillota bacterium | reverse complement strand
TGGCGGCAAATTCGCGGCGAGCCTGCTCCAAAACGGCGGTGTAGTTGTCTTTCATCTGTTCTTCCCCTTCCTTACTGTGAGGATCAATTTCGACAGGGAGGGGATGAATCCTTTTACAATATTCTGTATCTTTCTGGCCTAAAATGTGGTATAGTATTGATACATGAAAACCATCATTTTAAGGGAGGCGATCAGATTGAAGCATGAGCTGCCATCCTTACCCTATGATTACGCTGCCCTGGAACCCTATTACGAAGAGAGGACGCTCCGCCTGCATCACGGTGCTCACCACAAGGCCTACGTGGACGGGCTGAATAATGCCGAAGCGAAGCTGGCCGAAGCCCGCGAAAAAGGTGATTTTGCCCTGGTCAAGCACTGGGAGCGGGAGCTGGCCTTCCACGGCTCCGGCCACATTCTGCACTCCATCTTCTGGACAAACATGAAGCCGGGCGGCGGCGGTCCGGCCACCGGTCCCGTGGCGGAGTTGATCGAGCGCGATTTCGGCGGCTTCGAGTCCTTCAAGAAGCAGTTCTCCGCTGCCGCCGCGGCGGTGGAAGGCTCCGGCTGGGCGCTGCTCTGCTTTGTGCCCGTTTTCAACAAGCTGGAGATACTTACCGCCGAGAAGCACCAGGATTTGACCCAGTGGGGGGCGGTGCCGCTCCTGGTTATCGATGTCTGGGAGCATGCCTACTACCTGCAGTACCAGAACAAACGGGCCGCCTTTATCGAGGCCTGGTGGAACCTGGTCAACTGGGATGATGTGAACAGGCGCCTGGCTGATGCCAAAGGCGGAAGCGGCTGCTGCCGCTAGCGCCTGCTCATCCTCTTTTTTTAACTCACCCGGCTCCCCATATCAGGGCGGGCCTGAACCAGAGGAGGTGCGCCATGGACCCCGTTCAGCTGAAGGATAAAATCTACTGGGTAGGGGCGGTGGACTGGGACATGCGCTATTTCCATGGCCCCACTTTCAGCACCCACCGCGGCACAACCTACAACAGCTATCTCATCGTTGACGAAAAGATTGCCCTGGTCGACACGGTCTACCCTCCCTTTGCCGGCGAGATGCTGAAGCGGATCAAGAAGGTCATTGATCCCTCGCGCATCGATTGCATTATCATCAACCACGTGGAGATCGATCATTCCGGGGCGCTTCCCGAGGTGATGAAGCTGGCTCCCGGGGCCAAGATCTACTGCAGCCCCAGGGCCCGGGAGGGCCTGCGGAAGCATTTCCAGGGGGAGTGGGATTACCGGGTGGTGAAAACGGGCGACGAGCTCCCGCTGGGCCGGCGCACGTTAAGCTTCATCGAGGCGCCCATGCTGCACTGGCCGGACAGCATGTTTACCTATGTCAAAGAAGAAGCGCTGCTGATGCCCAACGATGCCTTCGGCCAGCACCTGGCAAGCGCCTTCCGCTTTGACGACCAGGTGGACAACAAGATGATCATGGAGGAAGCGGCCCGTTACTACGCCAATATCCTCTACCCCTTCAGCGGGCTGGTCCTGAAGAAGCTGGAAGAGCTGGCCGCCCTGGGCATCCCCATCTCCATGATCGCCCCCAGCCACGGGATCATCTGGCGGAAGAACCCGGGGCAGATCATCGAAGCCTACCGGCGCTGGGCTTCGGGGGACTGGCTGCCCAAGGCGGTGGTGGTTTACGATACCATGTGGGGGAGCACTGCGGCCATGGCCCGGGCCATTGTCGAGGGCCTGGCCTCAGAAGG
Organism: Bacillota bacterium; assembly: GCA_012800855.1. GTDB lineage: Bacteria > Bacillota > Dethiobacteria > DTU022 > DTU022 > JAAZIN01. Next base: position 7,646 of record JAAZIN010000106.1, on the reverse strand, counting down.
CGTTGACGCCAGGCTGTTCAAGGTTTCCCTCCGCGATATAAACGGTATTATTACCGAGCTGCTCGAGGCGCGCCTCCTGGTGGTCGGCTCTCCCACGATCAACCGCAGCTACCTCTCCGCGCTCTCGCCCTTCCTGGACGACCTGGCCGGCTTGAAACCGGTGAACCGGCTCGGCGCCGCCTTCGGTTCTTACGGCTGGAGCAGGGGTGCGGTGAAGGACATTGAAGCGAAGCTTGAAGCGGCAGGCTTGACCCTGGCCGGGGAAGGCCTGGAGATTGCCTGGGTGCCCGATGCCGGGGAGCTTGAAAGCTGCCGCCAGTGGGGCCGCGCCCTGGCCCGGAAGATAAAAGAAAAATAGACCCATACTATTCGGAAAGGAGCTCCAAGATGGAGAAGTGGGAATGCGACGTCTGCGGCTATGTGTACGATCCGGCAGTGGGGGACAGCTCCGCGGGGATAGCGCCGGGAACCCCCTTTGAAGATCTCCCCGATGACTGGGTTTGCCCCGACTGCGGTGTGGGCAAGGATCAATTTTCCAAGCTGGAGTAGCTGCATTGGAGCAGCTACAACATCATGCAGGGACAGCCTCCCGCCGCCATCCCCGGTGAAAGTCGGGAGGCGGCCGGCAGCGGCGGGCCGGCAGATGCGCTGCAAGTTGAAACAAGGTGAGACGGCATTGGCACTGTCTCACCTTGTCTTTCGCGGCGCCTTTTAATTCGCCTCTCCAAAGACGCTTTTACCGGCCAGGGCAGGCAGGCCTTGAGTCCGGAGCGGGAGTATGCTTTACTTAATGTAAGAAAGAACTGACTCTGGAGGATGAACCTTGGAAACCGCAGAAAACAGGGCATTTTTCAATCAATACAGGGAGGCGGACGAAACCTGGCTGGAGCGGCTGCGGCGCGAGCTGAACGAAGCCCAGTTCAGCTTTGCCACCTCTGACGCCGAAGTGATCCTGGGCCTGGCCGGTCCCGGTTCGGGGAAGACGTGCGCCCTGGTCTACCGGGCGGCCCACTTAATCAAGTGCGGCGTTCCGCCGCAGCAGATCCTGCTGCTCACCTTTACCAACAAGGCCGCCGAAGAGATGAAGGAGCGCCTGGGGAGGCTGCTGGCCTCTTTGCCCGAGGGGCTCTGGGCGGGCACCTTTCACAGCATCGGTGCGCGCATCCTGCGCCGCCACGCGGAGCTGTTCCGGCGCCGGAGCAATTTCACCATTCTCGATGAAGACGACAGCAGCAGCCTCTTCAAGCAGGCAGTGGCCGCCTTGTCGCACGTCCTGGATGAAGAGGAGCGCCGCCTCTTCCTGAAGCGGGGGCTGCTGGGGCGCATCATCAGCCGGGCGCGAAATTCCGAGATGAGCATTCGCGAGGTCATCGAGGAGGAGTACAGCTTCGCCCTGGATTACATCCCGGTGGTGGAGGAGCTGGCCCGGCTTTACGAGCAGAAAAAAGAGGAAAGCAACGCCTTTGATTTTGACGATCTCCTTCTGCGCTGGCTGGAGCTTTTCCAGGAGCATCCCGCAATCAGGGAGGAGTATCGACAGCGCTTTGCCCACGTCCTGGTGGATGAATTCCAGGACACCAACATTGTCCAAGCCCGCCTGGTGGACCAGTTTGCCGGGGCCGCCTCTCTCTGCGCCGTGGGCGACGATGCCCAGTCCATCTACGCCTTTCGTTATGCCCACGTGGGCAACATCCTCTCCTTTCCCGAAAAATACCCCCATGCCCAGGTCATCCGGATGGAGCAGAATTACCGCAGCACCCCTGAAATCGTCGCCCTGGCCAATGCCTCCATCGCCTTCAACAGGGTGCAGCTGCCGAAGAAGCTTTTCTCGAAAAATCCCCCCGGGGAGAAGCCCGTGGTAGTGGGAGCCAGGAACGCCCGGGAAGAGGCCCTCTATGTTCTCGACCGCATCCAGGCCCTCTGCCGCGGCGGCCTCTCCCTGAGCGACATAGCGGTGCTCTATCGCAGCAGCTACCTCTCCACGGAGCTGGAGCTGGCCTTGGTGCGGCAGGGGGTGCCTTACCGCACCTACGGCGGAGTCAAATTCCTGCAAAAGAGCCATATCAAGGATGTCCTCGCCTACCTGAAGGTGCTCCACAACCCTGCCGATGCCGAAGCCTGGCGCCGCCTGGTCCTGCTGCATCCCGGCCTGGGGCCGGCTACCTTCGAGCGCCTCTGGAGCGCTCTCCGGGAAAGCGGCAATCCCCTGGGCGCCGCCATTTCGGGGAAATATGCGCCCGCGCGGGGCAAGGAGGGCTGGGCCTCGCTTTGCCGGGCGCTGGCGGAGCTGCACGCCCATGCCGATGCCGGCGGCGGCGAGGGCGTGGACAGCCTCATCAAGCTCATCCTGGACTGCAGCTACGGCCAGATCCTGCGCCGCAACTATCCCGACCAGTACGAGGAAAGGATGAGAGGCATTGAGCGCCTTGCGGAGAACGCTTCCCGCTACGGCTCGCTGGGGGCATTTTTGGAGTCGCTGGCCCTGGATGATTCGCTCTTTGAAGGCGACTCCGAGGAGGAAGCGGCGGGCAGCGGCAGCGATTGCCTTACTCTTTCCACCATCCACAGCGCCAAGGGGAAGGAGTGGGAGGCGGTCTTTGTCATCGGCCTGAACGAGGGAAGCTTTCCCAGCCGCCGCAGCGAGGACCAGGACCTGGCTGAAGAGCGCCGCCTCTTCTACGTGGCGGTAACGCGGGCGAAACGCCATCTTTACCTGAGCACCTACTGGGAAAGCAGCCGCGGCTACGATCTGCTGGCCGGGGGCCCCTCCCTCTTCTTGAAGGAGCTGCCGCGGGAATGCTTCACCCCCGTCCTGGCGGAAGAGGCAGTCTGGGGCTTCTAGGCTGTTCGTCAAAATGGGACAAAAAGGTACGTCCCCGGTGTCCCACTTTAAGATAATTCAAGAAGGGTGGTGCAAGAGATGAGCAATGGTGCCGCGGCGGCGGCAGCCATCGCCCAGGCGATCAAGGCCAGCGGGGCCATCGTCAGGGTCCTGCCGGAAGATTTTCGCCGCATCGTCGACAAGGTGGAACAGCCCCTGGTGGTCGTCTCCGTGGGCAGATTTCTGGGGACAACTTACCACTACCTCACCAGCTACAAGGGGCTTATCTTCTACACCAGGAGCAGGGAGCAGCTGCTCCTGAAAGGCAGCACCGAGTACGTGCACGCCAGGAGCATCTACATCCCGCAATAGCCGGCTTCGCCGCCGGCCGGAAGAAAGGGCTTTCTTTTACCATTTAGGGAGAAGATAATGGCAGGGAGGGCAGGAGATGTCGCTGAATAAGCTCTACGGCCGGGCCACGGGGATCGGCAGCATGCCCCATACCGACCCTGATGCCGCCCTGGAGGTCATCTTTACATACTTCAAGGAGATACCGCACTGGCCCCAGCTGCCCCGACGCAGCGAGACGGAGGGGCTGGTCTCGCAATACCTGGCGCCACTTTTATCGCGCGGCCTGGTGGCGCTCCGCCCCAGCGGGACGCCCTACTTCTGTCTCGACGATCCCCTCTGGGAGAAGCGCTGCCTCGACTACTACGAGCTGCTGCTCGCCGGTGAAGATGCAGGCGAGGGTGCCGCCTTTGCCTTAACCGGGGAGAGCGCCGCCGGTTTTTATGCCTTCATGGAGCGCTGCGCGCGGCAGCCCCTGGAATCCCTTTACCTGAAAGGGCAGCTTACTGGCCCCATCACCACCGGCTTCAGCATTACCGATCCGGAAGGCAAGCCTTCCTTTTATGACCCCACTTTGCGAGAAATTATTGTTAAAACCCTGGCCGCGGCGGCCCGCCGGCAGGTGCGGCAGCTGCAGGAGCTGGGGCGCCCGGTAATCATCTTTGTCGATGAGCCGGGCCTCTACAATTACGGCAGCTCCACGGCGGTGGCCCTGGGCCGGCCGGAGATCGAGGCTTCCCTGGAAGAAATTTTCACCGCCATCCGCGACGCCGGGGGGATCGCCGGGCTGCACAGCTGCGCCGGAACGGACTGGTCGCTCCTGGTGGGGCTGCCGCTGGATATAATCAATTTTGATGCCTATGAATATTTTCCCTCGCTGCTTGTTTACGCAAACCTGCTCAATCCCTTCTTCGCCCGAGGGGGGGCGCTTGCCTGGGGCATCGTCCCCTCCTCGGAAAAAGTTTTGCAGGAAGATCTCGACTCCCTGCAGCAGCTCCTTGAAAAGCAGATGGAGGCGCTGGTGAAGCAGGGAGCCGGCGAGGAGTACGTTCGGAGCCGCTGGCTGATCACACCCTCCTGCGGGGCGGGGACGCTTTCCGAAGCGCTGGTGGAAAGGATCTACCGCTTAGCCGCGGCCCTGGCGGTAAAAATATCAAAAGGGAGTTGAATTGATGAAAGAGGAAGAGGTAAAAGAGCTGGTCATGGAGCTTTCCAGCGCCGTGGGCATATCCGGAAAGGAGGATAGCGCCGTGGCGGTGGCTTCCCGCCACCTGGAGCGCTATGCCACGCGGCTGTGGCGGGATCGCCTGGGCAGCCTTATTGCCTTCAAAGAGGGAGAGAACCCCGGCGAGGAGCCCTTCTCGCTGGCCCTGGTGGCCCATATCGATGAGATCGGCGCCATGGTCACCAGGATTGAAGAGGAGGGCATGCTGCGCTTTACCGCCGTCGGCGGCATCGACCCCCGCATTCTTCCCGGGCAGCCCGTGGTTGTCCACGGCAGATCCCCTCTCAAGGGGGTTGTTGGCGCCAAGGCGCCGCACCTGCTCTCGGAGCAGGAGCGCCGGGAGGCGCCCAAGCTGGAAGATCTCTATATCGACATCGGCCTAAGCAGGGAGCAGGCGGAGAAGCAGGTGCGCATCGGCGATCTGGTTTCCTTTGATGCACCGCCCCTGGCCATGGCCGCGGGAAAAAGCATCGCCGGAAAGTCTCTCGACGACCGCGCCGGCGTGGCCGCGCTGATCATCGCGGCAGCGGAACTGGCCGCCGCGCGCCACCGGGCCAATGTCTACTTCGTGGCCAGCGTCCAGGAGGAGGTGGGGCTGCGCGGTGCCACCACCGCCGCCTACGGCCTGGCCCCGGCCTTGGCCGTGGCCGTGGATGTAACCCACGGCGAAACTCCCGGGCTCAGCCCTCCCGATGTCTTTGAACTGGGCGGAGGGCCGGCCATTGCCATTGGGCCCAATTACCATCCGGCCCTGGTCCGCCGCCTCATGGAGGTGGCCGCCGACGAGCGCTTCGCGGTGCAGCGAGAAGCCGATCCCGGTTCTCCCGGCACCGATGCCTGGGTGATCCAGGTCACGCGCGAGGGAATTCCCTGCGCGCTGCTCTCCATACCGCTGCGCTACATGCATACCACGGTGGAGATGCTGCACCTGGATGACCTCATCAATACGGGGCGGTTGCTGGCCTCCTTTGCCCGCAGCCTGGATCGCCCCTTCGTGGAGGGATTGGCATGCTTCTAGAGAAACTATCCAACCTGCCCGGCGTTTCCGGCAGCGAGAAGGCTGTGCGCGAGGCCATTGTCGAGCAGCTGCGGGAGCATGGCCTGGAATGGCAAACCGACACCATGGGCAACCTGCTGGTGCGCAAGAAGGGACGCCGCTCCGGTTCCCGCCGGATCATGCTTGCCGCGCACATAGACGAGGTGGGCCTCATGGTCACCTCCATTGAAAAGAGCGGCCATCTCAAGTTTCGCCCCGTGGGCGGCATCGACAGCCGGGTCCTCGTCTCCAAGCGGGTGCACGTGGGCGAGGAGCAGATCCCCGGCGTCATCGGTTCCAAGGCCATTCACCTGCAAAAGCCGGAAGAGCGGCAGAAGCCCTTCGAGCTGGACCAGCTTTACATCGACATTGGGGCCAAGAACAAGGAGGAAGCCGAAAAATACGTGCAGGTCGGCGCCTACGCTTCCTTTGACGCCGTTTGCACCCCCTTCGGCGACGGCTGCCTGCGCGGCAAGGCCTTTGACGACCGCGCCGGCTGCGCCGCTCTCCTGGAGCTGCTGCTGGAGAAGGACACCCCGCCCTTTGACGCCGCTTTCACCGTGCAGGAGGAGGTGGGCCTGCGGGGGGCGCGTGTGGCTGCCTACACCCTGCAGCCGCAGTACGCCCTCGCCGTGGAGGCCACCGCCGCCGCCGACACTCCCGACACGAAGAAGGAGCGCAGCTCCACGGTGCTGAGCGGCGGCCCGGCCATCAGCTTCATGGATCGAACCCTTATTGTCCACCGGGAAATCTTCGAGAGCCTTGTCAACGCCGCCGAGAAGGCCGGCGTACCCTTTCAGTTCCGCCGCTTTGCCGGCGGGGGCACCGATGCCGGGGCCATTGCCCTGAGCAGGGAAGGGGTCAAGGCCGGCGTGGTGGCGGTGCCCTGCCGCTACATCCACTCGCCCTGCAGCGTCCTCAAGGAGAGCGACCTGCGGCACACCGTCTCGCTGCTGCGGGCATGGCTTGAGGCGACGGCATGAAAAAAAGATAACGAGGTGACGATAGAATAAAATGAAAGAGCTGATCAAGGAGCTGGTTGAGGTCTACGGCCCCTCCGGAGAAGAGGCCGCCGTGAGGGCGCTGATTGAAGAGAAGATTAAAGAGAGCGTTGACCGCACCTTCACCGACAGCCTGGGCAACCTCTTTGCCCTGCGGGAGGGGGCGCCCCCGCTGCTCATGTTCTCCGCGCACATGGACGAGATCGGGGTGATCGTAACCCATATCGACGACAAGGGCTTCCTGCGCATTGCCCCCGTGGGCGGCGTCGCCCCACACCTGCTGGTGGGGCAGCGGCTGAGGTTTAAAAACGGTGTCCTCGGCACCGTTCACCATGAGAAGATCAAGGAACTGAAAGAGCTGGATTGGTCCAAGCTCTATGTGGACATCGGCGCCGCCGACGGCGATGCGGCAAAGAAGCGCCTGCGCATCGGCGACATGGCCTGCCTCCATCAGCCCTTTGTTGACCTGGGAGGGCGCTACATGGCCAAGGCCATGGACGATCGCATTGGCTGCGCCATCCTCGTGGAGGTGGCCCGCCGGCTGCCCCCATCGCTGCCGCAGGGAGTCTGCTTTGTCTTTTCGGCGCAGGAGGAGGTGGGGCTGCGCGGCGCCACCACCGCCGCCTACCGGCTTGATCCCGGCTACGGTTTTGCCGTTGACGTGACCATGGTGGGCGACACACCGGAAGCGCCCCTGATGGCGGTGAGCCTGGGCCGGGGGCCGGCGATCAAGGTGAAGGACAGGTCCCTGCTCTGCCACCCCCGGGTGCGCGAGCTGATGGTGGAAACGGCGGAGAAGCACGGGATTCCGTACCAGCTTGAGGTCCTGGAGCGCGGGGGCACCGATGCCGGGGCCATCCACCTTTCCCGCGAAGGCGTTCCCTCTGGAGCGGTGTCCATACCCTGCCGCTATGTCCATACTCCCTCCGAGATGGTCGATGCCGGCGATGTGGAGCACGCGGTGGAGCTCATCGAGAAGCTCATCCTGCTCTCCTGGCCCTCCCCCGATGAAGGCTGGACCTAGCCCTTGGCCCCGCTTGGTGAAAGCTTATCCCCCCTGCATCTGCCCCGCAGGGGGTTTTTATTTCCCCCAGGGGATTTTTTTGATCCGCCAGAAAATGTATGATATACTCAAAAAGAATTCAGAAGAGATTCCGGAGGAGGCATTTTCCATGGACAGCAATAGCAGAAAGGAATCCCTCCGGAGAGCCGCAG
>JAAZIN010000105.1 GCA_012800855.1 Bacillota bacterium | reverse complement strand
GGAGGAAGATGACTTGTCCAAGCTAGTAACGGCAGACGTAGCGGCCAAGGCGATAAAGGACGGGGCCACGGTTGGTGTTGCCCTGATGGGGCTGGCTGGCTGGCCCGAGGAGGTGGCCCGGGCCATTGAGCGGCGCTTTTTGGAGACGGGCCATCCGCGTGATCTGACCCTTGTGTCCAGTTCTGGGGCTGGCGATCACAAGGAGAGGGGCATTACCCGCTTCGGCCACGAGGGCCTCTTGAAGAGGTGGATTGCGGGCCACATGCTGGCGGCGCCCCGCACCAGGCGGCTGGTGGAGGAAGGCATCATTGAGGGCTACAATCTGCCGCAGGGGGTGATTGTGCAGCTCTGGCGGGAGATTGCGGCCAAGCGCCCCGGGCTCATCACCCGCGTGGGCCTGGGCACCTTTGTGGACCCGCGCATTGAGGGCGGGAGGATGAACTCCAACAGCCGCGAGGAGCTGGTGAAGGTCATTGAGATTGACGGCGAGGAGTACCTCTTTTACAAGAGCTTTCCTGTGGACGTGGCTCTCATCAGGGGCTCGGTGGCCGACGAGAAGGGCAACCTGACCATGGACCGGGAGGGCATCTTGCTGGAGGCCTTGCCCTTGGCCCAGGCGGCCAAGAACTGCGGGGGCATTGTCATAGCCCAGGTGGAGCACATTGCCCAGGCGGGCACCCTTCATCCCAAGCAGGTGAAGGTGCCGGGGATCCTGGTGGACTACGTGGTGCAGTGCACCAACCCGGACTATCACTGGCAGACTGAAGGCCTTTATTTCAATCCTTCCTTCTCGGGGGAAATCCGGGTGCCCCTTTCGGCTTTGCCGCCTTTGCCCTTGACGGAGCGCAAGGTCATTGCCCGGCGTGCGGCCATGGAGCTTGTTCCCGGGGCCATTGTCAACTTGGGCATCGGCATATCGGCCGAAGTCTCCGCCGTGGCGGCGGAGGAGGGTGTGGCGGAGATGATCCATCTCACCACGGAGTCGGGGACCATTGGCGGTGTTCCGGCCAGTCCGCCTGATTTTGGCCATGCCTACAATCCCGAGGCTGTCATTGAGCACCATGCCCAGTTTGACTTTTATGACGGCGGGGGCATTGACCTGGCCTTTTTGGGCCTGGCCCAGGCGGACCGGGAGGGCAACATCAACGTGACTCGTTTTGGCAACCGTGTCATTGGCAGCGGTGGCTTTATCAACATCAGCCAGAATGCCAAGAAGGTGGTTTTCTGCGGCACCTTCACCACCGGTGGGCTCAAGGTGGAGGTGGACGGCGGCAAGCTGGTCATTGTGGAGGAAGGCAAGATCCAGAAGTTTGTGGACCATGTGGACCAGATCACGTACAGCGGCCAGTATGCGCGGCGGGTGGGGCAGTCGGTGCTTTATGTCACCGAGCGGGCCGTCTTCCGGCTGGACCGGGAGGGGCTTACCCTCATTGAGATTGCGCCCGGGGTGGACCTGGAGAGGGACGTTCTTTCCCGCATGGGCTTCCGCCCCCGGGTGGCCGATGAGCTGGCGGTAATGCCTGCGGAGATCTTTTATCCGCAGTGGGGCGGCCTGCGCCGCTTCATCCAGTCGCGCTGGGGCGCCCCTGCTTGAGGCGCCGGTTAAAGCAGCACCACTTCCACAGAAAGGAGAAGAGATATGAGCGAGACGTACAAGATTGGCATTGTCGGGGCCGGCAACATGGGCAGCGGCATTGCCCAGAAGCTGGCCCAGGAAGGTCTGCGGGTGGTCATGGTTGACCTCAAGGAAGAGTTTGTGGAGCGCGGCTTCAACAACATCCGCCAGACCTTGAAGGAGGCGGTGGAGCGCAAGATCTTCACCGAGGAAAAGGTGCAGGAGATCCTCTCCCGCATTCGCGGCACCACCGATTTGCAGGAGCTCGCCGATGCCGATCTCATCATCGAGGCGGTATTTGAAGATGAGAAGGTTAAAGGCGAGCTTTTTGCCAAGCTGGATGAGATTTGCGAGCCGAAGACCATCCTGGCCACCAACACCTCCAGCTTCTACGTGGGCCGGCTGGCCTCCTGGACGAAGCGCCCGGACCGCGTCATCGGCACCCACTACTTCTTCCACCCGGCCAAGAACCGCCTGGTGGAGGTCATTCCCCATGCGGGGACCAGCGAAGAGACCAAGGAAAAAGTGCTGCGCATCATGAAGCTGCACGGCAAGACGCCCATCGTGGTGAAGGATGCGCCCGGCTTCAGCGTCAACCGCATCTTCATCCCCTGGTACGTGGAGGCCATCCGCATCATCGAGGAGGGCATTGCCAACGTGCCCACGGTGAACGAGGCCACCAAGCGGGCCTTTGGCCTGGGCCTCGGCCTTTTTGACCTGTGGAACATGTCCGGGGGGACCGTCATCGGCCTGCACGGCGCCCGCACCCTGGGGCGGGAGCTGGGCGACTTCTACGCCCCGCCGGAGCTTTTGCGGCACCAGGTGGAGGACCTGAAGCAGGACTTCAGCCTGGAGGGCGAGATTGACGAGAGCAAGATGGACCTCATTGCCCAGCGGCTTTATGCCGTGGCCATGTACGTGGCCTGCGCGCAGGTGGATGAGGGTGTAGCCTCCCTGGAGGATGTGAACCGGGGCATCCGCATCGGCCTGGCCTGGCGGCAGGGTCCCTTTGAGCTCATCAACAGCATAGGCATTGAGAAGGCCTACCAGATGGTCAAGGAGCTCACCGAGCGCCATGGCCTGAAGATGCCGCGGCTTTTGGAGGAGCAGTACAAGAAGGGCGAGCCGTTTACCTTCAACTTCGTGGACCTGGAGATCAAGGGCGACATTGCCTACATCACCATCAACCGCCCCGAGGCGATGAATGCGCTCAACCCCACCGTGGTGGGGCAGCTGGAGGCTAAGTTCAACGAGGCCGAGGCCAACCCCCAGGTGAAGGCCATTGTCTTCCGCGGCGCCGGGAAGGCCTTTGTGGCCGGCGCGGACATCAAGTTCTTCGTGGACAACATCAAGAACAACACTGTGGACCGCACCTATGCCTTTACCAGCAAGGGGCACGAGCTCTTCCGGCGCTTTGAGACCTCGCCCAAGCTTACCATTGCCCTGCTTGACGGGCTTTCCCTGGGCGGGGGCAGCGAGCTGGCCCTGGCCTGCCAGGCCATTGTGGCCACGCCGCAGGGCTCGCTGGGCTTCCCCGAGACGGCCATTGGCATCTTCCCCGGCCTGGGGGCGCTTTTCCGCTTAAGAAAGCACCTGGGCATGGAGCTGGCCAAGTACTTCATCTTCACCGGCAAGAACATCTCCGCGCAGGAGGCCCTGGAGCTGGGCATTGTCACCAAGCTGGTGGCGCCGGATGAAGTGGAGAAGGCCATCCGGGAGCTTGCCAGCGGCGGCAAGGTAGACAAGTACCGCCCGCGGCAGATCCCGGCGCGCTACAATGAGGCGATCAAGGCCTTCTCGGCGGAGAACGTGGAGCGGCTGCTTAAGGGCGAGGC
>JAAZIN010000104.1 GCA_012800855.1 Bacillota bacterium | reverse complement strand
GGCGCGCCCTGTTTATGACTTTAATTGAGGAAGATCGACTTAAAGGAGCCGATACCCAGGTAGGTGACCACGATGAACATGAAGGCCAGGAAGATGTTAAGCACGATGCCATTGCGGTGCTCGCCCATGATCTTCTTGCTGGAAGACATGTACCAGAACGCCAGCAGGCCGGGCGGGGTCACCAGGGTGTTTACCTGCATCGCCTTGACCAGCAGGTTGATCGCTTCACCCTTCAGCAGGGGAGAGATAAAGACCGCCGGGATAATGGTGCAGATGGTGAGAATGTACTTGTAGGCCTTGTTGTCCAGCGAGATGTCCTTCCCCAGCATGTACATGATGGGCGTAACCACGATATAGGCGCATCCAGCCATCGTGGTGGCAACAGCGCAAGTCCAGCCCAGTGAGAAGACGATGACCGCGCCTTTGCCCAAAAGCGGGGCCAGCGATTGTGCCGCTTCCCCCACGCTGGCCACGGCCATGCCGGCGGGGTAGAGCACTGCCGCGGAAACTAAAAAAACGAGCACCGAAAAAGCGCCGAAAAGAATGCCATTATGGAAGATGGAATCCCACAGTCCCATCTCGAGATGGTCCTTGTTGTTCCACTTGCTCGATCTGAGGGCATAGCTGTGGTAGACCAGGACGGATAGGTTGGCGGCGCCGCCGGCAATGCCGGCCAGACACGGAATAACCTGGGAAAGGTCAATCAGCGGGGTCACCCTGGGAGTAATGCGCGGGATGAGGCCGCTAAGGAGCTGTCCCCACTGGATTTCGGAGGCCAGGATAACCAGGGTGGCCACGAAGCAGAGGAGCATGAAGGTAACCACGAACCAGATGATCCTCTTCAGTACTTCCAGCGATCCGCCGAAGTAGAAGGCGGCACAAGTGATGATTACACCGACTAGCAACAGCAGCCACGAGGCGACAGGGCTAATCTCGCTGCCGGTTGCCGTTGAAGCGATGAGATTTAGCGCACTGCTCATGCCCCGGCCCTGGTTTATAATGACAAAGAACTGCGTGGCGGAGCTGAGCAGGACCAAAGCCCACGCCAGCCAGGGGAAAGTGTACTTGGAGAGGGCTTCGCCAGCGGTGAGGCCGGTCACACAGGCTATCTTTGTCGGAACCCAGAGCGCCACTGCAGCGAAAACTGCGCTCAGAATAACAGCCCATAAGTGCGTGTATGAAAATGAGCTGCCGGTCTTAACCAGAGCCGACATCGTGCCGGGGCCCATGATGCACATGGCCAGGATTGCGCCGGGGCCCAGGCTCTTGAGATACCATTTGAAGTCTTTCTTGGTTTGGCTTGCCATGAATGATTCTCCCTTCCTTGCTGTGAATCAGAGATCAAAACCGGTAGTGCAACGTTGCGTCTTCCAGCTGGGACGTCACCTCAAATTAAAATTTTCCACCACCTCCTTCATGGCAAAGAGATGTTCACTGGGTGTATCGTAAGGAACTACCCCGCAGCCCAGGAGAAACCTGCCGCTGCGAGCGCACAGCTCAAGCAGCCTTAAAGTTTCGGCGGCGATTTTCTCCGGGGGGCCGCTCCTTACAAGCTTTGAATCAATGGAACCTCTTAAGACGATGCCGGCCGCCTCCGCCTTTTGCTTGTAGAGTTTCTGGTCGCAGCAGTAATCCGCCATCAGGATGGAGCTCCCCACGCTGATGAGGTCATCGCAGATGGCGGTGGTGTCTCCCCCGCTGATGATGCCCACGCTGGAAGCGCCGGCTTCCTTTAGCTGCCGGACCACCTGCTGGTGGTATTTATAAACAAACTTCCTGTAGAGGGCGGGAGAGAGGACGGGTTGCGCAATCCACGATTCGTTAATGGAAACGCCTGCTCCCAGCTTGATGAAAGCTATGGCATAGTCGCAGCAAACCGCCGTGGTGAAGCTGAGAATCCTCTCGGCCTCTTCGGGCTCGCTCAGCATTTTCATGACAAAGTTTTCATACCCGGCCAATATGGTGGCCAGTGTATAGGGGCCTACAACAGTCCCATTCACGGGCACGAGATCCCCTATCTCCTTCTTAACCCTGGAGACGGCCTCAAGCATCATGGGCATGCGGCCGTCCTGCCAGGGAGAGGGCTTTTTCAGCTCGCTGACATCGCCTTCCTGCAGGATGTGGCTTTCAACGCCGGGGATGGCCGCGGAGTCTGGGTAATACCTGACCCGGCAGCCCAGGGCTTCGGCCTCCACGTTGTAGATATCGGCCCCGATCACGACCAAGTCGTGCCCGTAAATTTCGTATGCCTTCAACTGGGCTTGCACCAGGAGATCGAGATTAAGGCTGATGTCGGTAGGCAGTTTTCCGATGAGGTAGGCGGCGTGCTCGTAAATGGTGGGGACAAAGGGGACCCTGTCCGTCCTTTCACCTGCTGCAGTCGCCCTCATTCTTTCAATGGAATTCATCGC
>JAAZIN010000103.1 GCA_012800855.1 Bacillota bacterium | reverse complement strand
TACTAAACGAACTATTTCCATGAGGAACCTCGACCTCCTTTGGGGGTTTGTTCGAATGTGAGGTTCCTCTTCTATTTCCATATGGAAATATCCTCCATAACCCTACAGTAATTTTACACTAACGGCCTTTTCCGGGGCTGATCGCCGCCCTGCGGCATTTTAATGGGTAAACCTGTCGGCAATGGTGGTGGCCCCATAAGATTCGGGCTTGATGCGGGCGCTATAGCCGCTGCCGATGACCATGCCCACCACTTCTTTAATAATTTCGCGGGTTTCCCCCTGTTCGCCCACATCAAGATGTATCTCCACGTTCATGTCCGAGGTCCCGTTTTCAGCGAGCTTCTCCGTGATCTTGGCCGCCACTTCGAGGCTGAGGAAAGTCTCGTAATAAATGCGCTGCCGCAGGCTTTCCATGTAGCGGGTTTTCTGCTTGCGGTAGTAGAAGCGCCCCCCCTTCCCCAGGCGGTGGATGATAATGGCGGTGACAAAGACCACGCTGCGGCGTGTGTAGGCGTGAGAATCGGTGCCGATGATTAGCTTGTACTGGTCGTCGGGATTCTCGCTGGAGAAGGTGCTGATATCTTCAAATACAGCCTCAAAGGAGAGCTTTCCCCTGGTGGGGCTGTAAAATTCCATCCTTAAAACGACCTTTCTCCTTTAAATTTCATAATAATTGTAAGCGATCCGGGCCATCATTGCAAATTGCTCCGGCGATAGCTCTTCGGCCCGGGCCTGGGGCTCAACGCCGGCCCTGTGCAGCAGGTCGAGAAGATCCTCCCTGCTCCGGGAGAAAAGGCCGTCCAGGCTGTTGACCAGCATTTTACGGCGCTGCCGGAAAGATGCCTGTACTATTTGCCAGAAAAGCGCCTCCTCGCCGGGGTCGAGGAGGCGGCGACGCGGCTGTAGCCGCACTACCGCGGAGTCAACCTTCGGGCGGGGCCAGAATACATGCCGGGACACGGGAAAGAGGATGGCGGCGTCGGTGTAGTAGCGGCAGAAGACGGAGATGGCGCCGTAGGAGGCGCCGCCCGGCGCCGCTACCAGCCTTTCGGCAACCTCCTTTTGGAACATGAGCACGGCTTTGGTAAAGGGAAAATTTTCTTTAAAGAAGTTGTAAAGAAGGGGCCCGGAGATTTTATAGGGGAGATTGGCCACAAGGGCCGGCGCCGCTCCCGGACCGAAATGGGCCTCGACGAACTCGCGCCACTTCACCTTCAGGGCATCTCCCTGCAGCACCCTTACATGGGGAAAGGGCTGCAGCAGCTCGGCCAGGGCCGCAGCCAGACCGCCGTCCAGCTCCAGGGCAAGAAGGAAGACGCCGCGTTGGGCCAGAAGTGCCGTGAGGGCGCCCGCGCCGGGGCCGATCTCCACGGCGGTATCTCCGGGAGCCAGCTCCGCCGCCTCCACAATCTTGCGGGCAATATTGCCGTCAACTAAAAAATTCTGCCCCCAGCCGCGCCGCGGCTGCAGCCCTCTCTGCTTTAAATAGAGCATGAGGCGGCGCGGCGAGGTGAGGTCGGGAAGTTCAGGCATGCCGGGCATGGCTACCCTTCCTTCAATGTAAGGCTCAAATTATTTTTCCTTGAGAATATAGACTTTTACCCCGCGCCGCAGGCCAAACTTGGCCACGTCACGGTGGTAATCGTAGAGCAGGTCAATCCTGTAGCCCTTGATCGCCCCGCCGATGTCCTCGGCCCGGGCAAAGCCGATCTTGCCGATGCCGGGGATGGGCTCAATGTAGAGGAGGCTGCCCAGGGGGATGACGCGGGGATCCACGGCCACCAGCCGCGGCGAGCTGAGCGTGCCCAGACCCTGGACCGCCTTCTTGCCGGTGTAAGTGTAGCCATTGTTATAGGGCCCGGTGCAGAAGGCATGTCCATTCCGATCCAGCGGGCAGCCCGAGCCGGGCGTCCCCGGGCAGTAGGCCGTGGCTGTCACCGTGAGGACGCGCTCGAACTCCATGACCCTGCCCTCCCGCTCCAGGGTGGTGTTGGTCCCCTGTTCCACGATCCGCGCCTGCGGCTCATCCAAAAGCAGGGTCCCCACGATCTCTCTTTTTACCTCTACCCCGTTTTCGGTGGTCACCTCAATGAGCTCTTCCTGGAGCCCGGGGCGCCCTTCGCGGATCACCCGGGATAGCCCGCGATCGAGCTGGGGATTTTCCCGGACAACCTCCTCGTAGGGAACGTTGCTGCGGCTGCTCACATAGTGCTTCTGCACCCGGATTATTTTGATGAACGCACCCTCGTAAACTTCTTCCAGACCCGCCGGTTCGATGCGGTCAAAAGGCCCCAGTTCAAAGCCCTCCGCGGCCAACATCTCCCGCACCGGAACAACAGGGGTCATGATAAAGGAGAGCTTGTTCCCATCCACCACGACCACTTCAAAGGCTTTCTGCACATCAATGCGTGTGTGGCGTCCCAGCAGGGAGCCGCGCTCGGGTATGACCCGGTCGCGGGGATGGAGCTGTATGCCCCTCTCCTGCAGGAATTCCTCCACCGTGCGACTGAAGCTGTGGGCGGTAAACAGCTCTTCGCCGTCAACGTATAGGGTCACGGTATGGCTGGCATAATGGTAGAGCAGGAGTGCAAGAAGGGCCAGCCCGCAGTAGAAAAGCAGCAGGGAGTGCCTGCGGCAAAAAGCGATCGCCGTCGCGCCCAGTTCCTGGAAACTCTTTTTTGCCGGCAGCAGGTTTAAGCCGCGGCTCGCCCTTCGTACAGGCAGGATTTCCATTGTTCTCCTCTCCTTCACACCAGTCTATTCTATCCGCCGCTCCCGCTCCCGTCAACTCCAAAGGAATGCAGGATTTAGTCTAGCCTGAATAGTCTATGCTTATCCCCAATTCTATATTTGGACAAGTGGTAAACTAAAAAAAATAATGACAAAAACAGTCCAATGCTTTATAATTAAATTAACTTGTGGTAATATTTTACCTGGTGAAGCAAATCTTTTCCGGAAAGGAGGCCTGCTGCTCCCAAGGAAAAGCTTTCTTGTGCTCAGCCCCGTAGAGTGCCAAAAATAAAGTTTCAAGGAGGTTGTTAGCAGATGGCAACTTTGCAGGAGATCACCGCCAAGCTGCGCGGCAAGATGGAGGCCGTGGATCCGGCCAAGATCAAGGGAATGAACGCTATCTACCAGTTTGACCTTTCCGGCGACAACGGCGGGGTCTTTCATGTGAAGGTGGTCGACGGCAACGCCGAGATCATTGAAGGAGCTTCCGACAACCCCAATATTACCATCACCATGGCCGCCGATGATTTTGAAAGCTTGCTTGATGGAAAGCTCAATGCCACCTCCGCATTCATGGCCGGCAAGCTGAAGATCAAGGGCGACATGTCCCTGGCCATGAAGCTGCAGAGCCTGCTTGGCTAAAAGCAGAAAGCCATCCTGCGGCCGCTGCGAAGCAGATATTTTGACATACATATCTTCCCGGGAGGAAAGCAGCGCCGACGCCGGCCCTGGTAGCTTCCAGGTCCGCGAGTGCACCTGGAAGAAGGGGCCGGGCAGACAAGCGGAGGGCAGATGCCCTCCGGTGCATGAAGAAAGGGCCCTTTCATTAAGGGGCCCCTTATTTTTCCCTTCTGCAACGGGCCCTCCGGCTAGGGGAGGACCTCCAACCTCACTGTGCCCACGCCGTAAGGAAGCAGGCCGATTTTTTCAGCGGCGGCGCGGGAGAGGTCGATAATGCGCCCCGGCACGAAAGGCCCGCGATCATTTATGCGCACCTCAACGCTGCGGCCCGTTTTTAAAAAGGTTACCCGCACCTTCGTCCCAAAGGGTAGGGTGGGGTGGGCCGCGGTAAAGGCGTTCGGGTCAAAGCGCTCCCCGCTGGCCGTACGCGCTCCGTGCAGGCCGTCCTCGCCCCCGTACCAGGAGGCAAGGCCCTGCTGCACGCCGGCGGGGCGCTCGCCGCGCGCAGGCAGCGCTGCCGCGCGCTCCCGTGGAGGCTGCGGCGGCGCGACAAGGAACAGTTCCTGCCGCTGCTCCATCCGTCCCAGGGCAACGTCGCTGCGCTCCAGGCAGCTGTCGCCACAGTCCAGAACCGCCCTCTCCCCAGCCCCCAGGCCCCGTCCCATGGCCAGCCCGCTGGAAGCGGCCGCCAGGGCCAGCAGGAAAAACCCCGCCTTCCCACGCTTAAGGCCGGAGAAGCCAAGGCCGAACATGGCTCTTCCCCCTCTCCTCGTTTCTCTTTCTATATCTGCTCTTTATTCTATTATATATATTCAGCTATAAGCGGATGCATGACGACATTTATGGCTTCGCCGGCCAAAAAAGGCGGGCCATATTGCCCTGGATGAGGCGCGCGAGGGTATCCAGCTCCATGCCCAGTTCCAGGGCCACCCGCTGGTACGTGGCCCTGACGAAGGCGGGCTCATTGCGCTTGCCGCGATGGGGCACGGGGGAGAGGTAGGGAGCGTCGGTTTCCAGCAGAAGGCGGTCGGCGGGAATGTCCTTTAACAGGGCCCGCAGCTCGTGCGCGCGGGGATAGGTCACCGGCCCAGCAATGGAGATGTAAAAGCCCAGTTCCAGGAAGGCGTCCAGATCCCTGGAGGTGCCGGAAAAGCAGTGGGCGATGCCGCCCCGCGGCGGCCTCATTTCGCGCAGCAGCTGCAGCGTTCTCGGATGAGCGTCGCGGCTGTGGATGATGACCGGCTTGTTCAGCTCCGCCGCCAGCTCAAGATGCTCCCGGAAAACTTTCTCCTGGACGGGGCGAGGTGAAAGGTTGCGGTAAAAATCGAGGCCCGTTTCACCGACGGCCAAAACGCGCCGGTTTGCCGCCAACGCCGCCAGCTTCTCCCGGTAGCGCGGCGAGGCCTCCGCAGCCGCATGGGGATGAACCCCCACGGCCGCCCACAGCTGGGGATAGCTTTCGCTGAGCTCAACCGCCCTCGCCGAGCTGGCCTCGTCGGCGCCCACGTTGATGATCATGCCCACGCCGGCCTCGCGGGCGCGGGAGAGCACCTGGTCCAGGTCGGGCTCAAACTCGGGAAAGTTGAGGTGGGCATGGGAGTCAATGAGCGGGGCCAATGTCAGCGCACCTTGCTCCCCGGGGCCAGCGGCCGGTCAAGCGTTGTCAGGGCCAGCCTGCCCTGGTCGTCCTCCGCCGCCAGGATCATCCCCTGCGAGAGAACGCCCCGCAGCTTAACCGGCTTTAGGTTGGCCACGTAGAGGACCTGCCGGCCGATGAGCTCCTCGGGCCGGTAATAGCGGGCAATGCCGGCCACAACCTGGCGCCTCCCCTCGGCGCCGAGGTCCACGGTGAGCTGCAGCAGTTTGTCGGCCCCAGGTACGGCGGCAGCCTCCACGATGGTCGCCGCCCGGAGATCAACCTGGGAGAACTGGTCTATGGTGATGAGGCCGCTCTCATCCGCCGGTGCGGCGCTCTCCCGGGCCGCCTGACCCTTCGCTTCTTCTCGCGGGGCCTTCTGTTCCCCGGCGGCGCGATGCAGCTCCCAGCCCAGGTTTAGGCGGGGGAAGAGATCCTCCCCGCGGCGGATTGCCGTACCCGGCTTCATCCGGCCCCACTGCCGCAGGCTGTCCCAATCACGGGCCCCGGCATCTTCTTGCAGCCCGATCTGGGCCCAGATTTTCGCCGGTGTGCGCGGCATGAAGGGTTCCAGCATGACGCCGATGAAGCGGATGCTCTCCACGAGATTGTAGAGAACCGTCCCCAGCCGCTCCCGTTTGGCCGGATCGCGGGCCAGCTCCCAGGGGGTGTTCTGATCGATGTACTTGTTGCTGCGCCGCACCAGGGCCCAGAGGTCAGCCAGTGCCTCGTGGACTTTCAGCTCATCCATGCGCCGCTCCATCAGCACCGGCGTCTGCAGGGCCAGCTCCCGCAGATCGGCATCGCTTTCCTCCCCGGAGGGGGCCGGAGCAGGGAGGACGCCGTCAAAATAGCGCTCCACCATGGTGAGGGTGCGGCTCACCAGGTTGCCCAGGTCGTTGGCCAGATCGGTATTGATGCGCTTGATCAGCGCCTCCAGGCTGTAAACCCCGTCCTGCCCCATGGGGATCTCCCGCAGCAGGAAGTAGCGCACCGCGTCGGAGCCGTAGCGCTTGGAGAGGAGCATGGGATCAACCACGTTGCCCTTGGACTTGGACATCTTCCCTTCCTGCAGCAGGAGCCAGCCGTGCCCGAATACCGTGCGCGGCAACGGCAGGCCCAGGGCCATGAGGAAGATGGGCCAGTAAATGGTGTGGAAGCGCAGGATGTCCTTGCCGATTAAGTGCACGTCGGCGGGCCAGAAGCGGGCCATTTTATCGCTGCCCGCTTCGCCGTAATCAAGGGCGGTGATATAGTTGCTTAGCGCATCCACCCACACATAGATGACGTGCTTGGGGTCAAAGGGCACGGGAATGCCCCAGTCGAAGGAGGTCCTGGTTACACAGAGATCCTCCAGTCCCGGGCGGAGAAAGTTGTTGATCATCTCGTTTTTCCGCGAGGGGGGGAGGATGAACTCGGGATGGCTTTCGATATGCTCCAGCAGCCGGTCGGCGTAGCGCGACATGCGGAAGAAGTAAGCCTCTTCGGCAATGAGCTCCACCGGGCGCCCGCAGTCGGGGCATTTTTTATCCTTCAGCTCCCGCTCCTGCCAGTAGGCCTCGCAGGGGGTGCAGTACCATCCTTCGTACTTGCCCTTGTAAATGTCGCCCTGCTCGTAGAAGCGGGTGAAGATCTGCTGCACCTTTTCGTAATGGCGCGGTTCGGTGGTGCGGATAAAATCATCGTAAGATATATCGAGCTCCTTCCAGAGCTCCTTGATCCAGGTTACAATTTCATCGACAAATTCCTGCGGCTTTTTCCCCGCCGCGGCGGCTTCGCGCGCTATCTTCTGGCCGTGCTCATCGGTGCCGGTGAGAAACCAGACCTCGTAGCCCGTGGCTCTTTTAAAGCGCGCGATGGCATCGGCCACCACGGTGGTGTAGGCGTTGCCGATATGCAGCTTGTTGCTGGGATAATAAATGGGCGTCGTGATGTAGAAAGTGCCTTTACCCGCCATAAAAACCCTCCCGGCATGCTGGTCGTTGACTTTGTACCAATATACCAAAACCTCTAGCGATGTCAAGAAAATGAAATCCTTAGATCGCGTCAAGACACTGTAGGTTTAAAAGAACCTCACATTCAACTTAGATCGCCATTTGTTTGTTTAGTCCCTTTAATGCCATGCGGGTCAAGCTGCTTCGGCCATTGAAAAGGGGAACGTT
>JAAZIN010000102.1 GCA_012800855.1 Bacillota bacterium | reverse complement strand
GGTGAAGGTCTCTCCGATGTAGTCGGAGAGGTCGTACTCGTAATCCTGCCAGTCACCTGTATGCGAGCAGGCGTAGAGGACCTGCCGGTCGTCGATTAAGACCTCCAGCCAGAACCATTCATTTCCTTCAAATTCATAGCCTTCAAGTTCCTCGCCGAATTCAACGAGGTAGGCCAGTTTAAGCAGGGGATTTTCCGCCCATGGCGGCAGGGTAATCTCCTGGGCGATAGAGGCAATTCTCAGGGGATTAAAGAGTTCCTCCCCGCCGTCGCCCATGTGGGCGGCGTACTGCCCCTGGGAAAACTTCTCTCCCTGCACCACAGGGAAGGGGCCGCAATGGGAAACGCGCCAGCCGCTGAAGTCGCCCGTCTCAAAGCTGCCGTTTTCAATCATTTCCACCCCGTTCGCCACGAGGGTGATGTTGTCTATGTAGTAGTCTGCGGTATCATCGGGATCGTTGCTTCCGCATACCACGGCCAGGGTAAAGCTGTCGCCCAATTCCTGGTCCAGCTCATTAAGGTCAAATTCGTAGGTCTGCCACCCTTCCTTATCCTCTTCCCACTCGGTACTGAAGATAATCTCGCCATTGATGAAAACAGCTAAAAAGTTGTTCCAAATACCGGTGTCCTCCCCCTCTTTTAAGTAGTCAAACTTGAGGATGAGAGGCTCCTCGGTTCCGCCGGTGATGACCACCTCCTGTGCAATGACAGAAACGCTGAGGATCATGTCCTCTACGTCAATAGTGTCTCCTGCCGTTTTCCCCATGTGGATGGCATGATCGCCCAGATTGACCCTATCACCTTGCACCGCGGGGTAAAAGCCGGCCCTGGAAACACGCCAGCCGCTGAAGTCGCCCGTCTCAAAGCCGCCGTTGTTCACGTATTCAACCAGCGGCCCTGCCGCCAGCGCGCTCAGGGGACTGCCCAGGCCCGCAGCCGGCAGCAGCGAGAGCAGTAAAGCAAGACCGATTAAAAAGAGCAATTTCCAGGGACGGGACTTCCCCCCAAAACGAGGATTAAGGATTACACTTTTCAATCGATCGCACCTCCCAGTATGGTCTTTTAATGAAATATTCTATCAATTGGCTGCATTTCCTTCCTGGAATGGCATGAGATTAAGCGGGGGCTTTCAGAGCAAAAGTTCTTAAAATCCCGCACTTTCATTCCGCAGGGGCATACAAAAACGCGGGCACTTTCCAAGCGCCCGCGAAATCTGATCTTGCTGGTCGGAGCGGCGGGATTTGAACCCGCGACCTCTTGGTCCCGAACCAAGCGCGCTACCAAGCTGCGCTACGCCCCGCAGCGTGTGGCTTGATTATAGCACAGAGACTTGCAAATAACAACCGCCTGCCGGAGTGTGTAGCAGTGCCGGATGATTTACAGCCGCCCTTGCAGGAGCGCACTGACTGTAAAGGGGCTCTTGCAGCGGCAGCGGCCCGTGGATAATTAGTCCATGTCGCCGCCGGAGGCATAATTCGTAAAGAGCGCCTCCGCTTTTTTCAGCAATTCTACGATGGGGTATTCTCGAGGGCATTTCTCCGTGCAGAGCAGGCATTCGCTGCAATCTTCAGGCCGATGGCCCTCCAGCCGGTAGAAGAAACGCGGCAGCTTCGGATCCCCAAACATTAAGGCCTCGTTATAGAGCTCCATTATGCGCGGCGCATCAATTCCCTGGGGGCAGGGCATGCAGCAGTAGCAGGCGGGACAGGGCACGCTCCGCTTTTTCTGGTAGGCTTCCCTTAACCGGGCCAGAAGCAGCAGCTCTTTAACCTCCAGCACGCCCGCTTCAGCCTTTTCCGCCAGAGCCAGGTATTCTTTCGCCTGCTGCAGGGTGCTTATCTCGGCCAGGACGCTGGCCACCTCGGGATGATGCCAGCCCCACAGCAGCGCCCATTCGGCCAGGGTCCGCTTCGGCACGGCTCCCTCCAGCAGGGCCGCAGCTTCCTCCGGCGGCTCCTTCAGCAGCCGACCGCCTTTGAAGGGATCCTCGGCGATCACGGGCAAGCCATGCTGGACGGCCATCTGCAGGCCGCTCAAACCCGGATGATGCCTGTAATCCATGTAGCTGTACTGGAAAACGGCAACAGCCCAGTGGTCATAGCCCTGGAGGACGCTGCGCAGGTATTGATGATCGTCATGAAAAACAAAGCCCAGCTCTTTGATCCGGCCTT
>JAAZIN010000101.1 GCA_012800855.1 Bacillota bacterium | reverse complement strand
TTTGCAGGGTTAGCGGAGAAGCATTTACTTCAACCTCCAGGTATGCCAGAAAACGCTCCAGCTGTTCATCCAAAAGCGGCACCCTCAGTAAATATTAGCATAACATTTCCACATATGCAAGCAAAATGCCTTTTTCAAAAATTGGTGCTATTTGTCATTTTATCAGGTTTATTCCGCTGGAGGGCAAAGGCGTCAGGATAGTTCTACCGCTCCACCGCGGCTTCCTGCAGGCGGTCAGCCTTGTAGCCGCATTCCCTGTTGGAGCAGCGGATCCCGCCGCCTCTGCGCCGCCCGCCCTGCACCAAGAGGCTCCCGCAGCGGGGGCATTTTTCCGGAAGCGGCTTATCCCAAACCGTGAAGGTGCACCGGGGGTAGTTGCTGCAGCCGTAAAAGACCCTCCCCTTGTGGCTGCGCCGCTCCACCAGCATGCCGCCGTCCAAGGGGCAGGGGACGCCCGTCTCGCGGACAATATTTTTTGTATACCTGCATTCGGGATAGCCGGGGCAGGCGAGGAACTGCCCGAAGCGGCCATGCTTGTACACGAGGTTCCGGCCGCAGAGGGGGCATTTCTCCTCGCTGACCTTCTCCGCCACCTCAACCTTCTCCATCTCCTGCTCCGCCGCCTGGAGCTGCTGCTTGAAGGAGTCGTAGAATTCATGCAGGACCACGTTCCGATCCAGCGCACCCTCTTCGATAAGATCCAGCCGCTCCTCCATGCGGGCAGTAAAATCCACGTCGATAATCTCGGGAAAGTGGCGCTTCATCAGGTCAACAACGATAAAGCCCAGCTCCGTGGGGACAAAGGCCTTGTTCTCCCTGACCACGTAGCCGCGCTGGAGCAGGGTTTCAATAATGGGCACGTACGTGCTCGGCCGTCCGATCCCCTTCTCTTCAAGGATTTTGATGAGCGAGGCGTCATTGTAGCGGGGCGGCGGCTGGGTAAAGTGCTGCTGGGGCAGGAATTCCACCAGCTGCAGTTGCTGCCCCTCCTGCAGGGGAGGCAGGATTGTCTCCTCCTCTTCCTTGTCGGCGGCATGGTATGCCTTTAGAAAGCCGGGGAAAATCAAGCTCGAGCCGGCTGCCTTGAAACCGTATTCCCCGGCGCTAATGTCAACGCGAACCTGGTCATAGATCGCCGGCGCCATCTGGCTGGCAACGAATCTTTCCCAGATCAGCTTGTAGAGACGTGCCTGATCCTTGGTCAAGTAAGGGGCTACCGCCTGGGGCGTATGGCTCAGCGAAGTGGGGCGTATAGCCTCGTGGGCCTCCTGGGCGCCCTTGCGGGAGCGGTACTGCGGCGGCTGGGGGGGCAGGTATTCCTCGCCGTACTGCCGGGCAATGAGTTCCCTCGCCTCGGCCTGGGCCTGGGCGGAAACGCGGGTGGAATCGGTGCGCATGTAGGTAATCAGGCCCGTGATCTCGCCACCGCCGAGGCTGATGCCCTCGTAAAGCTGCTGTGCCAGGGCCATGGTTTTGCGACCGGTAAAGCCCAGCCTGGAGGAGGCTTCCTGCTGCAGGGTGCTGGTAGTAAAGGGCGGGGCGGGCCGCCGCTGCCGCCGGCTCTTCTTTATCCGCTCCACGACGAATGAGGCGACGCGCAGCTCTTCGATGACCTTCTCGGCGGCCTGCCTGTCGGCCAGCTCTATCTTTTCCCCGCCATGGCGCTCCAGCATGGCTTTAAAGCGCGTCTCCTCCCCATTGGCCTGTAGGAGCGCCTCCAAAGTCCAGTACTCCTCCGGCTCAAAGGCATCAATCTCCTGCTGCCGCTCGCAGATGAATCGCAGGGCCACCGATTGGACCCGCCCGGCGCTGAGCCCACCGCGGACCTTGCGCCAGAGCAAGGGGCTGATCTGGTAGCCCACGAGGCGGTCAAGAATGCGCCTGGCCTGCTGGGCGTCAACCCGGTTCATGTCCACCGGCCGCGGCTTCTTGAAGGCCTCCTTAACTGCGGTCCTGGTAATTTCGTTGAACTCCACGCGGCAGCGCTCCTCGGAATTTATGTTCAGGGCCTGGCTGATATGCCAGCAGATGGCTTCGCCCTCGCGATCGGGGTCTGCCGCCAGGTAGATGCGCTCCGCCTTCTTGCCGGCCTCCTTCAGCTGCTGCAGGATCTTCCCCTTGCCGCGGATGGTAATATAAAGCGGCTCAAAATTGTTTTCTATGTCAATGCCCAGCTTGCTCTTGGGAAGGTCAATCAGGTGACCCTGCGAAGCCAGCACCTGGTACCCTGATCCCAGGAATTTTTTCAGCGTGCGGGCCTTGGCCGGTGATTCAACAATCACCAGGTAACCGCTCATCGCTTCTCCTCCATTCGGCGTCAATACTTCCACCCGTGTATCTTATCATAAACTACGTGCGGATAAAATATTTCCCGGGCAACTGGCGGACGAGCCCCTTCAATTCCAGGCTCATGAGGCTCGCCCCGGCCCGGGCTGCATCCACGCCGCTGAGGCGCACAATCTCATCCATGTGCAGCGGCTGGTAGGGGATCAACTCCAGGAGGCGCCTCTCCAGTTCCTCCAGCGCTGCCGTCGCCTGCTCCTCCCCTTGCCCCGCCACCGCTGCGGCAGCAGAGCCGGCGGCGGCCACGCCCAGCTCTTCAATAATATCCGCCGCCGTCTCCACCAGGCGGGCCCCCTCCTTGATCAGTCGGTGGCAGCCGCGGCTGTAGGGGCTGCCCACGTTGCCGGGGACAGCAAAAACTTCGCGGTTCTGCTCCAGGGCGCAGT
This sequence comes from Bacillota bacterium, assembly GCA_012800855.1. Taxonomy (GTDB): domain Bacteria; phylum Bacillota; class Dethiobacteria; order DTU022; family DTU022; genus JAAZIN01. The sequence goes on along the minus strand of JAAZIN010000101.1, from coordinate 2,126 downwards.
AGGCGGTAATGAGAGCGCCGCTCTTCTCCGACGCTTCCACCACCACCGTGCCCAGGGCCAGGCCGCTGATAATGCGGTTGCGCCGGGGGAAATGCTGGGGCAGGGGCGGGGTGTCCAGGGGAAACTCGCTCAAGACGGCCCCGGCATTAATGAGCCGCTCCATTAGGCCCCTGTTGGCGGCGGGGTAGCAGCGCTCCACGCTGCAGCCGAGAACGGCGATGGAGCGCCCTCCCGCCTCCAGGGCCCCCTCGTGCGCCGCTGTATCGATGCCCAGGGCCATCCCGCTGACCACGGTAAAGCCCGCAGCTGCGAGCTCCGCCGCCAGGCGGAAGGCCACCTCCCGGCCGTAGAAGGTGCAGCGGCGGCTTCCCACGATGGCCACGGCCCGGCTGTCGCTCTCCTGCCACCGGCCGCGGCAGTAAAGCAGCGGTGGAGGCTGGGAAATCTCCTTCAGCAAGGGAGGATATTGGGAGGAATGGAGCGAAAGGCAGGCGATGCGGAGCTGCTGCAGCCGCTGCCACTCCTGCAGGGGGTCAATGCGGCGGCGCTCCTCGAGCAGCCGCTCCACGAGCCCTTTCAGCTCGGGTATGGGGGCAAGTTCGCTCTCCGGGGCCTGCCAGGCCTCTTTGTACGAGCCGCAGTGCTTCAGCAAGGCAGCGATGCGCACCGGGCCCAAAAAGGAAACCCTGTTCAGAGCGTTAAGATAAATCAATTCCTCGTCCATGGTCACTTCAACATGCCATTCCTGGAAAAACCGCTGCTGCGGCCAGGAGGGGACGGGTGCCTTGAACGATGCTTCTCGATTAATCCCCCTCTTTGCTCTCGTTGTACTTGATAATCCGGTTTTCCCATGTCCGGATGACCACCGTATCATCGCCCATCCAAAGCAGGTACTGCGGCGAGAGGGGCACCTTGCCGTAGCCCCCTGGCGCGTTAAGAATGTAGGTGGGAATGGCCAAGCCGGAGGTGTAGCCCCGGAGCCGCTCCATTATCTTTAAACCCTCTTCAACCTTAAGCCAGAAGTGGGCCGTCCCCTTGACCTTTTTCGGGTGGAAAAGGTAGTAGGGGCGCACCATGATCCGCAGCAGCTCCTGGTTCAGCTTGCGCATGACAAAGGGATCGTTATTGACCCCTTTCAGCAGCACCGCCTGGTTGCCCAGGGCCACGCCGGCCCGGGCCAGCTTGAAGCAGGCCTCCTGCGCCGCCGGGGTTACTTCCAGGGGATGGTTGAACTGGGTGTTTACGTAGAGCGGCAGGTGCCGGGACAAGATTTCGCAGAGTTCATCGTCGATGCGGAAAGGCAGCGTCACGGGAGTGCGCGTCCCGAAGCGCTTGATCTCTACGTGGGGGATGCGGTCAAGCTCCTCCAGCAGCCAGGCGATAGTGCTGTTGGAAAGCATGAAGGCATCTCCGCCGGTGAGGAGCACATCCCGGATCTCTTTGTTGCTGCGCACGTAGTCCAGCGCCGCCTGGAGATCGCGGCGCGGCGTGTGCAGGTCTCTCTCGCCGATGTTCCGCCGCCTCTGGCAGTGCCGGCAGTACATGGCGCACTGGTTGGTCACCTTGATGATGAGGCGGTCGGGGTAGCGCCGCGTTACCGCGGCAGCGGGCGAGGTATGCTCTTCATCCATGGGGTCGCTGGCGCCCGCCTCATCGGTGCATTCGAGCAGCGAGGGGAGGGCCTGGCGTCGGATGGGGTCGGCCTCGTTTGGGGGATCCATCAGGCTGAGGTAATAGGGCGAAACCGCCCAGCGATATACGGATCCCGTCCGCTCGATCTCTTCAACTTGCTCCGGGCTTAAAGGCAGGTATTTTTTCAGCTCCGCCACTGTGGTAATGCGTTTTTTAATATGCCAGCGCCAGTCCCGCCAGTCTTCATCGCTGGCGCCCAGCATCGCCTTAATCCGCTCCTGGTTTTCCAGGATCCTCGGCCACTGCTCAAAGCCTGTGGGAATATCCGGAAGCGCCTGTTCATACTCAAGAATTCTCTTCTTCAGCTCTGCGGCTCTCCGGAGGGATTCCTTTCTGCTATTGCTGTCCATGGAAAATGCCTCCTCCGGAATCTCTTCTGAATTCTTTTTGAGTATATCATACATTTTCTGGCGGATCAAAAAAATCCCCTGGGG
>JAAZIN010000100.1 GCA_012800855.1 Bacillota bacterium | reverse complement strand
GCCTCACCTGCCTTTACTAAATTTTATGCCGACCTTGTTGGTCTCGGCTAGTTTTAGGACAAAACATGAGATGAAAAAAATTTTATGCGGGGTCTTGACACGCACTACCATATCAGGGGCGGGCTTTCATGCCCGCCCGTGGGCGGCTCATGAGCCGCTCCGTGCATTCGGCTCCCGGCACTGGCGGAGACTGACTTTCTTGGCTCTCATAATTTAGTACAACCGGTTGCCTTCATCCAGGTTATATGTAGAGGTATTTCCCCGGGGCACCGTCTTCTTTTTTTTCTCCGGCAGCTCTATACCCAGCTCCCGCGCCACCTCCTCGCGGTACTTTTCCAGCTTCCGGCGGTCAATATTCCGCTTCTGCGGCCGCGCCCGGTTATATTTTTTGCCCACCATCTTCCCCCCTTTCGCATTGCTAATCATATTTTTTGCCACCCTCATCGCTCTTATCCCCAGGCGAGTATAAATGTGCTCCAAGATCTGCAAACTAAGGGAAAGAAAATAACTTGCGCATGGAGGCGTGAACATGAACGACTTCGAGGAAAACAAGATGATCGGCCTGGGATACGCGGCGATCAAGTACGGGGCCTGGCTGATCGGTCTTATCGTGGTTCTCTTTTTCCTCTCCCGCTACCTCTTTCCCTTCATCAAGTCCCTCTTCTAGGGCGCAGACTGCGGGGGACCGATTACCGGCCACGAAAGGGGGGAGACAGAGATGATGACCACCTTTCACGTCATTCATATTGTTGTGGGGCTATGGCTGGCCCTGGCCAATGCGACCAACATCCTGACGCCATCCACCCTGGCCTGGAACAACCTGGTCCTGGGATTAATTGTTGCCGGCTATAACGTCTACTACCTCTTTGCCCGGAGGAACGTCGACGTCCAATCGTGAGAAGCTGGCAGCCCGCCTATAGGTGCAGTGAAGCAAGCCTCGCCTCAATGGCGAGGCTTTTCGCATGATTATTGACAAATACCCGCAAACCGGATTAGAGCGGAAAGGTGGAAGTGACGCGATAGAGGAATCGGCAGTGAAATGAAGAAATTAACAATGGCAGGGCTGCATGCAGACTTGGCCAAGGGGGCTGATTGAGGATGAAAGTGGCCGCGCTCTCTCTTGCCGGGGTCCCGCTGGAAAACCCCGCGGAATACGCCGCCGCCCTGGCGGCGCTGCTTAAGCAGCTTCAGACCGGGCTGGCCGTTCTGCCGGCGCATACCTCCTTTTTGCTCTGCGCGGCGCAGGAGCAGTTGGTAGATGCAGGCGATTTTGCCGCTTCGTTCAGGGCATTCATGCAGAAAGCGAGGGCTTGGAACGAGGTTTACCTGCAGATGCATTGCCGGCTGGCCAGGGAGAACAAGCTTTACCTGGTCCCGGGCACCACGATAGTAGAGGAGGGCGGGCGCTTCTTCCTTGCCGCCTGCCTCATCGATCCGGGAGGCCGGATCATCGGCTGGCAGCGGCAGACCCATCTCAGCCGCGAGGAGCGCAGCTTCGGCCTGAGCAGGGGCGAGGAGCTGCCCCTTTTTGACGTGGAGGGAATGAAGGCGGGCCTCATCTTGGGCACCGATGCCCGCCATCCCGAGGTGGGCCGCATCCTGGCCCTGCAGGGGGCCGGCCTGGTCATACATTGCGGGGCCATTGCCACCGGCCCCGAGCTCGCTGCCCAGCCGGCGGGGATCTGGGCCCAGGTGCAGCAGAACCAGTTCTGGGCGGTGGAGGCGCAGCTTAAGGGAAGCATGGGCGGCCGAACCTTCGGCGGGCGCTGCGCGGTGCTGGGGCCCTGCGAGATAACCCCCGGGCAGACGGGGTACCTGGATCGGGACGCGGAGGGCAGGCCCTTTGCCGCGGCGGAGTTGCGCGAGGCGGACCGCCGCCGCATCAAGACCGACTACCCCTTGCTGGAGCTGCTGCGACCGGAGGCCTACCGGGGGCGGCTGCCCGAGCTATACGGCGAAGTTTAGCGAGCGGGTGAAGGAGGAGGGAGGCTGCAAGATGGCCCTTGACGGTTGGAAAGAGAGGCTTTTCCAAAAGTATCTCTACTGGATCTGCCGGCCGGCGCGGCTTAGGCGAAAGCTCTCCGACCTGGTCAAGGAGGGACGGGCCGCTCCGCCCAGGGAGGGCCGCCGCCTCAGGGCTGCCGCCCTGCAGGTCAAGATCAGGCTGTTCAAGGATCCACTTGATTATGCCGCCGAGGCACACCGCCGGGTAGCGGAGGCTGCCGCCGCCGGCGCGCACCTTGTTGCCTTCCCCGAGGACAACAACCTCCCGCTTCTCGGCCTCCTCCCCGGGGTGGAGGAGATGGGCGAGGCGCTTGCGCAGGGGGAAGCGGCGCCTCCGCCTGCGGCCGCCGGTGCCCCGGAAATCACCGTGGCCGACGTGATCCGCTATGCCGGCCCGGTGCTGGCTCCCTTCCTGCACACTCTCTATTCCACCCTGGCCAGCGCCTACGGTCTTTACCTCATGGCGGGCAGCTTCCTGCTGCCCGACGGGGAGAGGGTGGTCAACCGCTCCTTTTTCTACGGCCCCGGCGGGGAACTCATCGGCACGCAGGACAAGGTTCACCTCATGCCCATCGAGTGGGAGTGGGGGATATCCCCCGGCAGGGAGTTCAATCTCTTTGAGACGGCGGCGGGCAAGATGGCCGCGCCGGTATGCATGGATGCGACCTACTTTGAAACCTTTCGCATCCTGGAACTGCAGGGCGCGGAGATCGTCATCATCCCCATTGCCAACCCCGAGCCCTACAATTACTGGCTGGCCCTGCGCGGGATCTGGCCGCGGGTCCAGGAGTGCCCCGTGTTTGGCATTAAAAGCGCCCTGGTGGGAAGGCTGCTGGGCTTCGAGTTCACCGGCCGGGCCGGCATCTTCGCTCCCGCGGAGCTGACCCCCGACGGCAGCGGCGTGCTGGCCGAGGTGGAATCGCCGGAGGAGGAGGGCATGGCCATGGCGGAGCTGGACCTGGAGGCGCTGCAAGAGCTGCGCCGCCGTCACCCCTGGCGCGACAGCAACCCGGCCCTCTACCGGCGCTACTTGCCCCGCCTCTACTGCCAGCTGGAAGAAAGGCTGAAGCTGAAACCTGCAGGAGACTAGAGCGGGGAGCGGACGCTTTGGCAAGGCGGCGGGCTGCCGCCTTTTCTTTTTAAGGATCTTGGGTCTTGTCCCGGTAGGCCCACCAGAGGGCGTGGGCCAAAAAGCCGGCGGCGGAGGCGAAGGCGGCCCCGGTGGAGGCGCGTCCCGTTTGGGGGTCCACCGTTTCGCAGCAGAAGCCGTTGTCCATGGGGGCGCGAAGGAGGAAATCGACGCCCCCTTCGTTTAGGGCGAGGATGTCGTTGCAGGCGCCCATGGGCCAGGGGTTGGGGGCATGCTTTGACCCGGTCTCGGCAAAGGGGCTGTCCCCGTGGAAGTAGGGGTTGCTGGCTGAACGGATCCAGGCCACGGTGTTGCGGAAGACCTGGTCACGGGGGGAGCAGAAGCCGTAGAAGGCAAGCAGCTGCAGGCTGCCGGGCGGGTTGTCGTAGAGCTGGAAGCGCCCCTTGCCGTCCACCGCCCAGGCAAACATGATGCCGCGGGGCCCCTTGACGGTGCCCTGGCGGTAGATCTCCTGCTGCAGCGCCGCGGCCAGCCCGGCAAAATCGGCGGGATCGTCCCAGCGCCCCTCCTCCTGCAGGGAGGCCAGGTAGCTGAAGGCGCATTGCAGCAGGGCGTTGTCGTAGATGAGAAAGGGATAGAGCACCGGGTCGTCGGAGGGATCGAGAAAGGTGCGGTAGAGCCCCACCTCCGGGTCGAACTGGGCCAGCGCCTTTTGGGCCAGCAGCTTCAGCCCCCGGTAGATCGTCTCCTCCTCGAGCAGCGAAAGATCTCCTGTCACAGCCTCGTAGCGCTTCAGGGCCAGGAAGTGGGCGGAGAGCTGATCCAGCTCGAAGCCGGGGTAGAGGAGAGTGCCGTTGATATAGTGGGCATGCTCCCCGGCGCGGTCCAGGTGGCGCCGGAAGACGGTGAGCAGCAGCTCCCGGGCAGTGCCCCTGTCTGCAAGCAGCAGCCCCGGGAAGCTCCAGAGGAGCGCGTCCCGGCTCCAGTAGGCGGCGCTGACATAGTAGCGGGGGCTGCGCGAGGTGACCGGCACCAGGGAATCATCGTCCAGGGCCCGCCCCAGGGCGTAGAAATAGTTGAAAAAGAGATTGCGGTTGAGGAGGGCGGCGGCAGCGGGGTCGGGCAGGGCGATGCGCCGCTCTTCCAGCCACCGCTCCGTCTCCGCGGCCAGGGCTGCGGCGCCGTGCCGCTTCAGGTCCATGGCAGTGGTTCCGGCGCCGTCGGACTCCAGGTTGACGGCGATGAAAAGAGTGAGCGCGGCGCTGCTTCCCGGGGCCACTTTCATGGATGTCCAGCCCTGGTACGAGGCGGGCTCGCCGGGAGGGGCGGCAAATTCCCATTGTGTTTCGGCGCCCCCTTCATGCTCCGCCGCCAGGGCCAGCGCCAGGGCGGCCAGGGGCAGGCCGCTGCGCGCTTCCAGGATCAGGCTCCCCGTCCAGCGGTCGTAGGCCACGCTCTGCTCTCTCTTTACGGTGCGCCGCTTGAAGATGAGGTGGTTGAACTGGCCCCAGCAGCCGCGCCAGCCCATCTCTACGGCCAGGGGGGCGGTGGAGAGGTTGGCCAGGCGCAGCCGGTAGCAGCCGCCGCGCCGCCCGGGAGGGGCAAAGATGCGGCCTTCAATCAAACAGCGCCCCTCGACCCGCAGCTCGAAATGGGGCAGCCAGTCGTGGCGGTAGCTCCAGGTCGCCTTCCCCGGTAGAAGGAACTCTTCTCCCTTCACCCTGGCAAAGGGGGCCAGCAGGGGGCTTTCTTCAGTCCCTCTAAATTCAAGCAGCCCGCGGGCGCCCATGTGGAGCACATTGAGCGACCTGATTTCCCCGGCGGCTCCGATGTCGGGCAGGGAAAAGTACTCGTTGCCCGTAAGGTAGAGGGGTTCTTCCTCGGCAAGCTCCGGGGAGGGGGTCATCAAGGCGGCGATTTCGTCTTCACGGGATAGAGTTCCGGCCATTTTTCTTCCTCCAGCGCGGCGGTGCCGCCGCCGCATTTGGTTTTAGCTTCTACTTATTATTAAGTTATTTGTTCCAGCGCAAAATCCTTTGGCGGGAAAAGGATCGCGTCAAGACACTGTAGGTTTAAAAGAACCTCACATTCAACTTAGATCGCCATTTGTTTGTTTAGTCCCTTTAATGCCATGCGGGTCAAGCTGCTTCGGCCATTGAAAAGGGGAACG
>JAAZIN010000099.1 GCA_012800855.1 Bacillota bacterium | reverse complement strand
CGTTCCCCTTTTCAATGGCCGAAGCAGCTTGACCCGCATGGCATTAAAGGGACTAAACAAACAAATGGCGATCTAAGTTGAATGTGAGGTTCTTTTAAACCTACAGTGTCTTGACGCGATCGGCGGGGAAGATCGAGTTGTCACTTGTCTTTTAACTGTGGTAGAATAATAAGGCTTCATGCAGGACACGAAGTCCTTGATACCGAGAGCTGCCGGGCAAAGCTTACTTTGCTTAAAGCGAGCATATGATATCATTGTATAGGGAGGAGCATAAATGCTGACCAGGTGGGAAAAAATAGAGCACAATAAAATCAAGCTTGAAATAGAGGTGGCGGCTCCGGAGGTTGACAAGGCGCTGGAGAAGGCCTACCGCAGGGTGGTCAAAAAGGTCAATCTTCCGGGGTTTCGCAGGGGCAAGGTGCCCCGCCGCATCTTGGAAGCACGCTTCGGCCCGGAGATTCTTCACGAGGATGCCCTGGAGCTGCTCATTCCTCCTGCCTATGATGCAGCCATTGCCGAAATAGATGTGGAGCCCATTGATCAGCCCCGCTTTGATTATGACAAGATCGAAGAGGGCAAGCCCTTTCATTTTGAAGCCGTGGTGGAAGTACTCCCGCCGGTGGAGCTGGGCGAGTACAAGGGCGTGGAAGTGGAGCAGGAAAAGAGGGAAGTAACCGACGCCGACATCGAGCGCCAGCTTAATTCCCTGCGCGAGCAGCATGCCCGCCTCGTCCCCGTGGAAGACGAGACGGCGGGGGTCCAGGAAGGCGACTTTGTGCTGATAGATTTCCAGGCCTACGTTGACGGAGAGCCCTTCCCCGAAGGGGATGCGGAGAACTATTCGCTCGAGGTAGGCTCGAAAACCCTCATTCCCGGCTTTGAGGAGCAGCTCGTGGGGATGAAGGTCAACGAGGAAAAAGAGGTGAAGGTTGCCTTTCCCGAGGACTACCGCGAGGAAAAGCTGGCCGGGAAGGAAGCCCTCTTCAAGGTGAAGCTGAAGCAGATCAAGCAGAAGCGGCTTCCCGAGCTGAACGACGATTTTGTCAAGGAGATCAGCGAATTTGAAACCCTGGACGAATTTAAGGCCGATCTCCGGGCGAGGCTGGAAAAGCTCTATGACGAGCAGGCCAGGGCGAAGCTGGAGGAGGCGCTGATTGACAAGGTCTCTGCCGCTTCGCAGGTGGAGCTGCCCAGAATCCTGGTGGAGCGCCAGATCGACCGGATGATGCGGGAGACGGAGCAATTTTTACGCTACCAGGGCCTGACCCTGGAAAAATACGCCGAGATGGCAGGAAAGACCATCGAGGAGCTCCGCGAAGAGAAAAGGGGTGAGGCGGAGAAGATCACCAAAGCCAACCTCGTCCTCGATGCGGTGGCCAAGAAAGAAGGAATTACTGTCGACGAAAGCGAAATAGATGCCAGGATTTCCGAGCTGGCCTCAAGATACAATGATCAGCCGGATCGGGTTAAGGAAATATTTGAGAAGCAGGGGCGGATCCCCCTGATGAAGGAAGAGATCCGCATGCGCAAGGTTATTGACCTGCTGGTTCAGGAAGCCAGGATCAAGGAAGTCAAAAAGGCAGAATAAAAAGGAGGCCTTCTTATAATGAGCGTACTTGTTCCCATTGTGGTGGAGCAGAGCAGCCGCGGCGAAAGAGCCTATGATATCTACTCCCGTCTCTTGAAGGACAGGATTATCTTCGTGGGCAGCCCCATTGACGACCACGTGGCCAACCTGGTCGTGGCCCAGCTGCTTTTCCTGGAATCTGAAGATCCCAATAAAGATATCAATCTCTATATTAACTCCCCCGGCGGGGCGGTTTATGCCGGGCTGGCCATATACGACACCATGCAGTATATCAAGCCGGCAGTCTCCACCATCTGTGTGGGCCTGGCGGCGAGCTTCGGCGCCGTGCTGCTGGCAGCAGGGGCCAAGGGGAAGCGCTATGCCCTGCCGCATTCGCGGATCATGCTGCACCAGCCCATGGGCGGGGCGCAGGGCCAGGCCGTTGACATCGAGATCCATGCCAAGGAGATAATAAAGGTGCGCGAGACCCTGAATCAAATCCTGGCCAGGCACACGGGGCAGCCGGTGGAGCGCATCGCCCGTGACACGGATCGCGATTTCTTCATCTCTGCCGAAGAAGCCAAGGAATACGGGCTCATTGATGAGATCCTGGTTCACCGGCCTTAAGCTTTAAGCTGGATTGGGGTGACACCGTTTGTTTAAATTTACCGATGAAAAAGGACAGCTAAAATGCTCGTTTTGCGGCAAAACCCAGGAGCAGGTGCGCAAGCTTGTCGCCGGCCCCGGTGTCTATATTTGCGATGAATGCATTGAGCTTTGCAACGAGATTATCGAAGAGGAGATCGGCGAAGAGGAAGATCTTAATTTAGAGAACCTGCCCAAGCCGCGCGAGATCAAGCTGGCCCTGGATGAATACGTCATCGACCAGGAAGATGCCAAAAGGGTTCTTTCCGTGGCCGTTTACAACCACTACAAGAGGGTCAATGCGGCCCAGAAAATTGAAGACGTGGAGCTGCAGAAGAGCAACATCCTGCTTATCGGTCCCACGGGCACGGGGAAGACGCTTTTGGCGCAGACCCTGGCCAAGATCCTCAACGTTCCCTTTGCCATTGCCGACGCCACTTCGCTGACCGAAGCGGGCTACGTGGGCGAAGACGTGGAGAATATTCTCCTCAAGCTCATCCAGGCCGCCGACTACGACATCGAAAAGGCGGAAAAGGGCATCGTCTACATCGACGAGATCGACAAGATTGCCCGCAAGACCGACAACCCCTCCATTACCCGCGACGTTTCTGGGGAGGGGGTTCAGCAGGCGCTGCTCAAGATCCTCGAGGGGACCGTGGCCAGCGTTCCCCCGCAGGGCGGGCGCAAGCACCCGCACCAGGAATTCATGCAGATTGACACCACCGACATCCTCTTCATCTGCGGCGGCGCCTTCGACGGGCTGGATAAGATCATCCAGAACCGCATCGGCCACAAGGGCATCGGCTTCGGCGCCGACGTGCAGAGCATCAGCCGGGACAACATTGGCGAAATCCTGCGGCAGGTCCTGCCGCAAGACCTGCTCAAGTACGGGCTCATCCCCGAGTTTGTCGGCCGGCTGCCCGTGGTGGTAACCCTTAATTCCCTGGATAAGAATGCGCTCATCCGCATCCTCACCGAGCCGCGCAATGCCCTGGTAAAGCAGTACCAGAAGATGTTTGAGCTTGACGGCGTGCTGCTGGAATTCAAGGAGAGTTCGCTGCAGGCCATTGCCGAGGAGGCGATTGAACGCAACACCGGCGCCAGGGGATTGCGGGCGATCTTGGAAGAGGTGCTGCTGGACGTGATGTTCGAGCTTCCCTCGCGCGAAGACGTGAGGCAGTGCGTCATCACCCGCGAGGTGGTACTGAAGAAGGAGAAGCCCATTCTGGTGACCCAGGATAAGCGCAAGAAAAAAGAGGTCACCGCCTGATCAAAATTAATGCCGTGCCGGACCAGGGGCTGCCCCCAAAGGGCAGCCCCTTAAACTTTAGCGGAGCATGCGCCATAAGTGAAAATGGGACAAGGGGGACGTACCTTTTTGTCCCATTTTGCATGCCTGAGCTTGAACCCTGGTGTCTCATGTGGGACGGAAAGGCACCTCCCTAGTGTCGCAGGACTACCCTGCCGTGTTTTCTCACCTCTCATGTATAACTTCTCAATATTTGGATAGATCTTTTGCCGAAGGGGGATAATATGGGCTGAATATAGAGAGGGGGATCCTTTTGGGCAATTTTGCAGGGATCATCGGGCTGGTGCAGCTATTTTTTGCTATTGTCATCGGGCTCTACTTTTTCAACCTGCTGCGGAGCCAGCAGAGCACCCGCGTGGCCGTGGACAGGGAATCCCGCAAGGAGATGGAGCAGCTGGAGCGGCTGCGCCGCATCTCCCTGACCGAGCCGCTCTCCGAGAAGACCCGTCCCAAGAGCTTCGACGAGATCATCGGCCAGGAAGACGGGCTCAAGGCCTTGCGGGCCGCCCTCTGCGGGCCCAACCCGCAGCATGTCATCCTCTACGGCCCCCCGGGCGTGGGGAAGACGGCGGCGGCGCGGCTTGTTCTTGAGGAGGCCAAGAAGAATCCCCTCAGCCCCTTCGGCCCGGAGTCCAAGTTTACCGAGCTCGACGCCACCACGGCCCGCTTCGACGAGCGCGGCATCGCCGATCCCCTCATCGGCACCGTTCACGATCCCATCTACCAGGGCGCCGGCCCGCTGGGCATGGCCGGCATCCCCCAGCCGAAGCCGGGCGCCGTGACCAAGGCCCACGGCGGGATCCTCTTCATTGACGAGATCGGCGAGCTGCACCCCATCCAGCTCAACAAGCTGCTCAAGGTGCTGGAAGACCGCAAGGTGTTCCTGGAAAGCTCCTACTACAACTCCGAGGACAGCAACATTCCGCGCCACATCCACGATATTTTCCAAAACGGCCTGCCGGCGGATTTCCGCCTCATCGGGGCCACCACCCGGATGCCCCATGAGCTGCCTCCGGCCATCCGCTCCCGTTGCCTGGAGATATTTTTCCGCGGCCTCTCGCCGCAGGAGATCCGCATTATTGCCGAAAACGCCGCCCGCCGCATTTCCTTCAGCATCACCGACGAGGCCCTCGACGTGGTGACCCGCTACGCCACCAATGGCCGCGAGGCGGTTAACATCATCCAGCTGGCGGCGGGAATCGCCATGGGCGAGAAGCGCAGCGTCCTGGAGGCGGAAGATATCGAGTGGGTGGTCAACAGCACCCAGCTTCCTCCGCGCCCGGAAAGGAAGCCCCCCCGGGAGCCCCAGGTGGGCTACGCCAGCGGCCTCGCCGTTTACGGCCCCAACATGGGCACCCTCATAGAGGTGGAGGCGACGGCGCTGCCGGTGAAGCACAACCAGGGCAAGGTGACCATCACCGGCATTGTGGAAGAAGAGGAAATGGGCGGCATGGGACATACCCTCCGCCGCAAGGGGACGGCGAAGGGGGCCGCCGAGATCGTCATCACCGTGTTGAGCCGCTACATGGGCATAAACCTGCGCGATTACGACATCCACCTCAATTTTCCCGGCGGCACCCCCGTAGACGGCCCTTCTGCCGGGGTGAGCATGGCCACGGCGATCTACTCCTCGCTTACCGGACAGCCCGTCGACCCGCTGACGGCGATGACGGGAGAGGTTTCGGTGCGCGGCCTGGTGCGCCCGGTGGGCGGCATCCCGGCCAAGATCGAAGCGGCCGTGGAAGCGGGGATAAAGAAAATATTGATCCCCCAGTTCAACTGGCAGGAGCGGTTCAAGCGCTACTTCCCGGTGAAAATTGTCCCGGTAAGCACCATCGAAGACGTCTTTCGCGAGGCGCTGCTAAAAGAGGAGCCCGCGGCGGCGCTGCCTTCTCGCTGACGGATGAAAACGCGGCCAAGGGGCAGCCGGTTTCCTGGAAAAAAGGAAAAGCAGAAGCGGGAAGCGAATATGGTGAAACAAAGGCTTCTCGTTTTCTTTTGATCATGTAGGGGGTGACAGTACGATGCGCAAAGGGAGGGAACTTTTGCCGCTGCTGCCGCTGCGGGGAGTCCTGGTCTTCCCGAACATGGTCCTGCACCTCGACGTGGGCAGGGATCGCTCCGTTAAGGCGCTGGAGGAGGCCATGGTGGGGGACAATCGCATCCTGCTGGTAGCCCAGAAAGACGCCCGGGTGGATGAACCAGAGGAAGAGGATCTCTTTACTGTGGGAACCGTGGCCGTAATCAAGCAGATGATTAAACTGCCCGGGGGGATGATCCGCGTCCTGGTGGAAGGATTGTCCCGCGCGGCCATTACCCGCTACCTGCAAGGAGATCCCTTTTTCAAGGTCGAGGCGGAACTCATTAAGGAGGATACTGGAAAGAGCGCCGAGGTGGAAGCGCTCCGCCGCAACGTGCTCTACCAGTTTGAACATTACATCAAGACCAGCCGGAAGATACCTCCGGAAACGCTGGCTACCGTCTCCAGCATCGAAGAACCCGGCCGCCTGGCCGATGTCATCGCTTCTCACCTCAACTTGAAGATCGAGCAGAAGCAGGAGCTCCTCGAGGCGGCTTCGGCAAAGGAGAGGCTGGAGAAGCTCAGCGAGATTCTTAACCGCGAGATGGAGATCGCGGAGCTGGAGCGGCGCATCAACCTGCGCGTGCGCAAGCAGATGGAGAAGACGCAGAAGGAATATTACCTGCGCGAGCAGTTGAAGGCCATCCAGAAGGAACTGGGGGAAAAGGACGAGCGCACCGCCGAAGCCGACGAGTACCGGGAGAAGATCGAGAAGGCGGCGCTGCCGCCCGAGGTGGAGGAGAAGGCGCTGGAGGAGGTGGATCGCCTGGAGAAGATGCCTCCGGCCGCTGCCGAGGGCATCGTCATCCGCACCTACCTGGACTGGCTGCTGGAACTGCCCTGGTCCAAAACAACGGAAGACCGCCTGGACCTGGATCGCGCCGCGGAGATCCTCGACGAGGATCACTACGGCCTGGAAAAGGTCAAGGAGCGGATCATTGAATACCTGGCTGTGCGCCAACTGGCCGAAAAATTGAAAGGCCCTATCCTCTGCCTCATCGGCCCGCCGGGCGTGGGGAAGACGTCGCTGGCCCGCTCCATCGCCCGCGCCCTGGGGCGCAATTTCGTGCGCATATCGCTGGGCGGGGTGCGCGATGAGGCCGAGATCCGCGGCCACCGCCGCACCTACGTGGGGGCGCTCCCGGGGCGGATCATCCAGGGCATGCGCCAGGCCAAGTCCAAGAACCCCGTTTTCCTGATGGACGAGATCGACAAGATGTCCACCGATTTCCGGGGCGATCCTTCATCGGCGCTGCTGGAGGTGCTCGACCCCGAGCAGAACCATGCCTTCAGCGATCATTACATCGAGCTGCCCTATGACCTTTCGCAGGTCATGTTTATCACCACCGCCAACGCGCCGTACAACATACCGCAGCCCCTGCTTGACCGGATGGAGACGATTTACCTGCCCGGCTACACCGAGGAGGACAAGGTGGAGATTGCCAAGCGCCACCTCATCCCGAAGCAGATAAAGGAACACGGCCTCACCGTGGATAACCTCTCCATCTCCGAGGGGGCGGTGCGCGCCATCATCCGCTCATACACCCGCGAGGCCGGGGTGCGCAACCTGGAACGCTGCCTGGCGGCAATCTGCCGCAAGGTGGCCCGCGAAGTGGTCAAGAACCCCTCCACGAAGGTGAGCATCTCACAGAAGGGCCTGCAGAAGTACCTGGGGGTGCCCCGCTTCCGCTACGGCACCGCCGAGAAGAAGGACGAGATCGGCGTGGCCACGGGGCTGGCCTGGACGGAGGCCGGCGGAGACCTCCTCTCCATCGAGGTGACCCTGATGAAGGGGAAGGGGAAAATAATCCTCACGGGAAAGCTCGGCGAGGTGATGCAGGAGTCGGCGCAGGCTGCGGTGAGCTTCGTCCGCTCGCGGGCGGAAGAGCTGGGCTTGGACGAAGACTTCTATGAGAAAACGGATATCCATATCCACGTGCCCGAGGGGGCCATTCCCAAGGACGGCCCCTCCGCGGGGATTGCCATTGCCACGGCGCTGGTTTCGGCCCTGACGAAGATCCCGGTGCGGCGCGATGTTACCCTCACCGGTGAGATTACCCTGCGCGGGCACGTTCTTCCCGTGGGCGGGATCAAGGAGAAGATGCTGGCCGCCCACCGGGCCGGCATCAGGTATATGCTCATGCCGGTGGAAAACCGCAAGGACTTGAGCGACATTCCGGCCAACGTGCGGCGCAGGGTTGAAGTAAAGCTGGTTGAGCACATGGACGAGGTCCTTGAATTCGCCCTGCGGGAGAAGCCTCGCAAGAAGAAGCAGTCTCTCCAGGCCCCGCCGGAAGCCGCCGAGAAGCCCCTTTCCCCTGTCTGCGCCGATGAGACGGAGCTGCAGCGCCAGGATGACCCCGCGCTCAGGCACTAGCGCCGGCGCAGCGGGGGGCGCGGCCTGGGTGGGCGATGGCCATGCTGGTTAAAAAGGCGGGCCTGGAAAAGGTGGCGCGCGGCGAAAAGGACTTCCCCCGCGACGGGCTGCCCGAGATCGCCTTTCTCGGGCGCTCCAACGTGGGCAAGTCATCGCTCATCAACTGCCTCCTGGGGCGGAAGAAGCTGGCCCAAACCAGCGCCACGCCGGGGAAGACGCGCGCCCTCTATTTTTACCGGGTCAATGACGCCTTCTACTTTGTCGACCTTCCCGGCTACGGGTACGCCAGGGTGAGCCAGGAGGAGAAGCGGGCTTGGGCCGCCCTCATCGAAAGCTACCTGGAGCATCGCCCTTCCCTGTGCGGGGCCGTGCACATCGTCGACTGCCGCCACCGGCCCACCGCGGACGACCGCCTTATGGCCCGGTGGCTTCGCTACCACCGCCTTCCTACCGTCACCGTGGCCTCCAAGTCGGACAAGCTTTCGCGCGGCGCCCTGGCCAGGCAGCTTCCAGAGATAAGAAAAGAGCTGGAGCTGGGCGAGGCGGAGCCGCTGCTGCCCTTTTCTGCCCGCACCGGCAAGGGGAGGAAGCCTCTCTGGGAAGCCCTTAGAAACTTGCTGGCAGAGGCCGGCATGGCCAAAGGAAGGTGATTGTGCACATGGTTTCGCGGCAGCAGGTAGCCGCCGGCATTGACGTGGGCTCACTTTCCGCCGAAGCGGTGCTGCTGGCAGGCGATGGCGTGATCGCCTATGCCATTGTACCCACGGGAGCTGACAGCAAGCGGGCCGCCGAAAAGGCTTTACATGCCGCCCTGCAGTCTGCGGGGATGCAGTTTGACGACCTGGCCATGATCGTGGCCACCGGCTACGGCCGCATCAGCGTGCCCTTTGCCCACAAGCGCATCACCGAAATCACCTGCCACGGGCGCGGCGCCTTTTTCCTCCATCCAGCGGCGCGCACGGTCATTGATGTTGGGGGGCAGGACAGCAAGGCTATCCGGCTGGATGATAAGGGCAGGGTGCTCGATTTTGCCATGAATGACAAGTGCGCCGCCGGCACGGGACGCTTTCTCGAGGTGATGGCCGCAGCCCTGGAGGTGGAGCTGGATCAGCTGGCTGCCTTAAGCGCAAAGGCCTCCCGGGGGACCCCCATCAGCAGCACCTGCACCGTTTTTGCCGAGTCCGAGGTGGTCTCCCTCCTGGCTGCCGGGGAGCCGCGGGAGGAGATTGCCCGGGGGCTGCACGAGTCCGTCGCCGCGCGCATCTCCAGCCTGGTTTACCGGGTGGGGCTTGAGGAAGAGGTCATCATGACCGGCGGCGTGGCCAAGAACGGCGCCGTGGTGAAAGCGCTGGAGGAGAAGCTGCAGGTGAAAATTACCGTCCCCCCGGAGCCGCAGATTGCCGGCGCCCTCGGCGCGGCCCTCCTGGCCCGGGACGAACTGGCCAACGCCTAGGGGCGGGTTTGCACGCCCGCCCGCGGGTCCCATCCCTGCCCGATGCGGCATTTGTATTGTTTCACCCGACAGAGTTGGAGGGGTTGGGCATG